>CAMBEO010000021.1 GCA_945865725.1 Thermoflexus hugenholtzii JAD2
CGCCGTACCCTCCTCTCCGGCCACGGCGCCTGCGCCGCGGCGAAGGAGAGGCCGATGCGTTTTGGCATGAGTGGCGCGTTCCTGCCGTCCTCGATGGACGACTTCACTCCCGAGATGGCGGTGCGGATCCGCGACCTCGGCTACTCGGGATGCTTCACGCGCTTCACCGACGACCCGTTCACGACCGCGCCCGCGCGCGCCAACCGGGTACGTGACCTCCTCGCCGACCACGGCCTGCGGATGTACCAGGCGATCGGCTACCGCCCCCCGCTGATCCACCCGGACGAGGCGGTCCGGAGCCAAGCGGCCCGCACCCTTGCCGCCGCCATCCGCCTCACGAAGGAACTCGGGTGCCGCGGTACCCACACCGGGCCGGGATCGCTCAATCCCCGCGGCGCGTGGTTCCCGCACCCGTACAACTGGACCCAGCAGGCGCGGGACCAACTCGTGAAGAGCCTGCGCGAGGTCGCGCCCGTCGCCGAGGACTGCGAGACATACATCGGCATGGAGGGTCACGTCCTCGTCACCCTTGATTCCGCCGAGACCATGGCCGAGGTCCTCGGCGCGGTCAACTCGCCGTTCGTCCGCTGCGACCTCGATCCCGTCAACTGGATGACGCGAGAGACGGTCTACGAATCAGGCGCCGCGATCGCGCACATGGCGGACGTGCTCGGCAACTTCATCATCGGCGGCCACGCCAAGGACATCCAGATCGAGGACCGGCTCGTCTTGCACCTGTCGGAGTGCGCCGCGGGTACCGGCATCCTTGACTGGGACGCGTTCCTGCCCCGCATCGAGGCGCTCGACCCGGAAGCGCCGCTCGTCGTCGAGCACTGCACGACGGAGGAACTTGGGCCGATCAGCGAGTTCCTCCACGCCAAGGCAGCCGAACTCGGGATCATCGTGCGGAAGTAACCCTGCCCTGTTGGGTGAGCGCACGCACACCCCCCCTGTGTCGCCGGGCGCAGGGGCGGCTGCGGCAGGTCGGAGGGGGGTGGTGCTCCCCTCTCCCGCCACAGCGGGGGAGGGATCGCGTACGCGGATAACGATGGAGGGGGCTCCGGCCGGCGATCACCCGACCGCCTCCGGTCGGCCTGACGCCGCGGAACGGTAGGCGGCCTCGGTCACTTGGGCGACTCGCAGGCCGCACACCGCCGGTGCCTGCGGTTCCGTATGCCGACCGAGGACTACCTCCACGAAGTCGTCCACCGGGCGCACGTCGCGCACCTCGCTCCCGAGGGGAACGACGCGTTCGCCGCCCTTCAACTGGAAGCTTAGGCCGTCCTCTCGCCCCAGGCGCATCGTCCCCAGCGTTCCGTAAAAGGTCAGCTCCTCGCGCCATGCCTCGGCCGAGAGGCTTGTCGCCGCAAACGTCGCCCGCGCGCCGTTCGTGAACTTGATCGCCGCTGCCGTGATGACGTCGACGTCGGTGCCGAAGTTGTCAATCTCGGCGTACACCCTCTCCGGCACCAGGTCACTGATCCAGAGCATCTGGTCGACGATGTGGCTTCCGGTATCGATGAAGTGCCCGCCGCCCGACAGTGCCGGGTCCGCGCGCCATGTCGATCCGGGGATGAAGTTCTCAAGGCAGTCCTGCGCGATCAGGACAGAGATCAGCCGGATATCCCCGAGCGTGCCGGAAGCGACCAGTTCGCGCGCATGGCGGAACTGGGCTTGCCCGTGGCGCTGGTACGCCACCGCAAGCACCCGGCCGTGTTCCCGCGCAAGGTCGATGGACCGGCGCGCATCGACCGCCCTCGTGGCCAGCGGCTTCTCGCACAGCACGTGAACGCCTGCGACTAGCGCCGCCTCGATCTGCCCCGCGTGTTGCGTGTGCGGCGTCACGATCACGAGCGCGTCGATGCCGAAGTCGATCATCGCCTCGAGGGAGTGGAACCGCGCCGGCGGCGCCACGCCCTCCGGCACGACGCGCGCGACCAGCGCTTCCATCGCGCCATCGCTCGGGTCAGCGATGGCCACCAGGTTCGCGTCCTCCCGCTCGAGGATCGCGCGGGCGTGCCCATGGCTCATCCCGCCCGTGCCCAAGATCCCGAACCGGATCACCGTCGTCATCGTTCCCTCCTCCGCCCAATCCGCGCGTCGCGTCAGGGGTACGACACCCGACCAGTCTCGTGCCGGCGCACCCATTCCCAGTCGATCGTCACGCCGAGTCCGTGCCCTTGGGGTACCGGCACGTGGCCATTGCCCTGGATCGCCCCGAGGTCGTCCGAGTAGTCCAGGTAGACCGGCGGGCGCGTCGTCTTCACGTGGGGGTGGACCAGCCCCAGCTCGTAGTAGTTGGTGTTCCGGATCGACGCCATGCAATGCCGGTGCTCGGGCGTCGGCGCGTGGATCTCGACGTCCATGCCCAGGCCCTCGGCGGCATGCGCGATCTTCATGAGCCCCGTGACGCCGCCGTCGTAGTGCGCGTCCGCCCGCAGGAAGTCGGTCCCGCCTGCCAGCGAGAAGTCCACGTGCTGCTCGAAGTTGCGCACGTGCTCGCCCAGGAGGAGCGGCGTCTTGATCAGCTCCCGCATCCGCTTGTGCGCGAATGCCGACACGCCACCGTCCTTGTACGGGTCCTCGTACCAGAAGAAGCTCGCCTCGTCGCACGCGCGCCCCACCCGCAACGCGTCCGCCCACGTGTCGTACTCGCAGGCCGGGTCGAGCATGAGGTCCATCGACTCGCCGACCGCCGCTCGCGTCTCCAGGACCGCCGCGACCTCGCGACGGATGTATCCCGCGTCGTCCGGGTCATTCCCCCATCCGTGGATCTTGAACGCCGGGTAGCCCATCTCGCGGCACTGAAGCGCGAAATCGGCGAACGCCTCGGGCGACGACAGGCCTCCCTGCCGGACGTGGTCGCCATGCAGCGTGCTCGCGTACGCCGGCAACGTGCGCTTCCATCCGCCGAGCAACTCGTAGAGCGGCACACCGTACGCCTTCCCGGCGATGTCCCACAGGGCGATGTCGATCGCGCTCAGGCCGAACTTGTCGACCTTGCGTAGGGCGCGCTTGACGTCGTTGTAGATCCGCTCCCGCTCGAGGGGGTTGCGTCCGATCAGGTAGTGGGCGACCTGACCAACCTGCGCGTAGGTGTTGCGGTCACCGCCGACATGTTCGCCGGTGATCCCTTCGTTCGTCTCGACGAGCAGGACGTGCCCGGTAGCACGCCGCACCGAACCCGGCGAGTAGACCGAGTTGAACCCGTTGTAATCCGTTCCAAGGTCGGCCAACTCGAACCCGAACTCGACGACGCTGATCCGCGTGATCTGCATGCCGCGCGCCATGGTGCCCTCCTTGGCCCGGGAACGGCCCGGGCGAGCCGAGCCGTGACGATACCGCCCGGCACCGGCCTGTCGAACCCTGGTACCGGGCGGGGACCCTGCTAGACTGGCGGCATGCGGCGTCCGGTCGGGATCGAGACCGAGTTCGGTCTCAACTGCGAGGGGTTCCCGGCCACCGCCAACCGGAACCAGTCCGGGGGCGTAGGCGCTCCTCCCGGCGTGGACTTCGGGTACGAGTGCGCGCGCCTCGTCGGTGCCTGCGCCGAGCCGGGAATCTTGCGCGGGTGGGACTACCGCGCCGAAGACCCGTATCGCGACCTCCGGGGCATGCGCGTTGATCACTTGGCGCGCGATCCCCACGACCTCCACGGGCCTGACGACCGCAGCCGCACGCTCTCTCGCGAGGAGCTGCTCGCCAACACCGTCCTGCCCAACGGCGCGCGGTTCTACAACGACCACAACCATCCCGAGTACTGCACCGAGGCGACGCCTGACCTCTTCGAACTCGTCGCGCAGGATCGCGCCGGCGAGGCGATCGCGTTCGCTTGCGAGGTCGCACGCAACGCCGCCCTCGCTCGGGAGGTGGGTCCAGGCACCCGCGTCCGTCTCGTCAAGAACAACACGGACTACCACGGTCGCAGCTACGGCATGCACGAGAACTACCTGTGCGCCCGGGCGACACCCCTCGACGACCTCATCCGCGGACTGACTCCGCACCTTGTCTCCCGGTCGATCCTGTGTGGCGCCGGGAAGCTCGGGTTCGAGTCGCCCGGGTCGCCGATCGCGCCGGGTTTCCAGCTGAGCCAGCGGGCCGACTTCTTCGAGGAACGGGTCGGCATCAACACCACGGCCAAGCGCCCCGTGTTCAACACGCGCGACGAACCGCACGCCCGCTCGACGTCATGGCGCCGCCTCCACTGCATCGCGGGCGACGCGAACCGGTCGGAGTGGGCGACGGCCATGAAGGTTGGGACCACGGCCCTCGTCCTCGACCTGATCGAGCGCGGTCGTCCCCTGCCCACCATCGGCGTTGCCGACCCGGTCTCCGCGATCCGCTTGTTCTCCCGCGACCCGGGCGGCACCGTGGCCGTGCCCGGGATCGACGGTCGTCAGGTCACCGCGGCGGACGTGCAGCGCCTGATCCTGTGCGCGTGTCACGACGCCTTCCACGGGCGTGACTCCGAGACGGACTGGGTCCTTGGCCAGTGGGGGCTGGGGTTGGACGCGCTTGCCACGCGCGACGCGGACGGCCGGCCGGGGGCCTTTCTTCGCTCCCGCGCCGACTGGGCCATCAAGTGGGGCGTGCTCGCCCAGGTGGCCGGGCATGGCGACACGTCCGTATGGGGCGACCCGCGCCTCCGTCGCCTCGACTTGGCCTACCACCTCGTCGACCCGGCGGTATCACTCTTCGACACCCTCCGCCGGCAGGGTCGTGTGATCGAGCTGGTCGATGTCTCCCGGGTTGATCGTGCCCGTCAGGCGCCTCCTCCCGGGACGCGAGGCGCCATCCGTGGGGCGCTCCTCTCACGCTTCGGGCCGGAAATCCGCAAGATGGAGTGGGACCATGTCACCTTCCAGGTCGATGGGCGCGACTGGCGCCTCGACCTCGAGGACGTGACCGGCCCTGTCGTTGATCGGGTCATCGAGCTTGTCGCTTCTGCCCCGCACCTCGCGGGCCTCGTCTCCGCCATGAAGGGAACCACTCGCGATGCGTGACGACACGTGTCCTTCGTCCTTCCTCCTCTCCCCCCGTGAGAGCTTTTACGCTAGCCAGGAGGCGCGTACGCGGATAACGAGGGCGTTCCGGGGGCCGGGGACCGCGGTCGCGATCAGCCCGCAGGCGCCGACGAAGCCTGCCGAAGCGCCCGTCGAGACCCCGTCCCGGCCGGCTGACCGGCCGGATCCGGATACCTCCGACCCCGATGCCGACCTCGACGACGAGCTCGAGCGGATCATCCGCGAGATTCCCGACCCGACGCCGCAACCCGGCGGCGAATAGGCCGGCCGCCCCTGCGAGGCATTACCGATGGACGGCGCCCTCTTTGGTACCGAAACCGAATACGCCGCGGCGGGGACGCTCAGCCCCACCGAACTCGCCTACCGCGTCAAGGTCGGCGTCTTCGAGGGTCGGCGGTACGGCCTCGTCGAACCGTCGCCACGCGAATGGGGCGAGATTCCCGGGAACGGGGGGTTCCTCTTCAACGGTGGCCGGATGTACCTCGACTCCGGGCATCTCGAATACGCCACGCCGGAGTGCCGGACCCTGGACGACATCGTCGCGGCCGAGCATGCCGGCGACCTCATCGTGGTCGCGACGCTGGCCGCGCTGGGCCTGCAAGGCGAGAACTTCTTCATCAAGAACAACAGCGATCACTTCGGGAACACGTACGGATACCACGAGAACTATTGCATCCGGGTGAGCCCCCGCAGCAGAAGCGTCGTGGAGGGCATCCTCCCGTTCCTAGTCACCCGGCAGGTGTTTGCTGGTGCCGGCATGGTTCGCCCGGCCTCGGTCCGTCGCCGTGGCTCGCGCCAACCGGCCCTGCCCGGCCCGACCGGCAACCGGCCGGTTCCCCCATTCGAGATCAGCCAGCGGGCGGCGTTCACGTCGGTCGATGTCAGCAATCGCGTGCGGTTCGGCGGGAGGCCGATCCTGAACGTCCGGGATGAGCCCCTCGCGGCCGGACGCCTGCGGCGCCTTCACAACATCATCGGTGACGCGAACCGGTCGGAATACGCGACGCGCCTGAAAATCGGCACGACCGCGCTCGTCGCCCAGCTTCTCGAGGAAGGGTGGGCGCCCGACCTCGAGCTCGAGAACCCGGTCCGGTCCCTCCGCGAGATCGCAGGCAACCCGTTCGGCGGGTGGACCGTCCGCCTCTCGGATGGCTCGACGCTGCCCGCCGTCGAGGTGCAACGTCGCTACCTCGTCGAGGCAAACCTCCGCTACTTTGGTCGCGACGACGATACGACGTGGGTCCTTCGCCAGTGGGCGACCGTCCTGAACGGCCTCGAGATGGACCCAATGCGCCTCGACGGCCACCTCGACTGGGTGACCAAGTTCCTGGTCCTCGACCGCCGCGCCTCGAAGTCGGCGCAGGGTTGGGAGGACCCGGCCCTCGTCAAGCTTGACCTCGCCTACCACCATGTGGACCCGGCGGTCAGCCTCGTGACGCTATTGCAGAAGCAAGGGAAGCTCAAGCCGATCGCCCCGGAGGGCCTGGCGAGGGAGCTCGTGAACCGTCCGCCTGCCGGCACTCGCGCCGTCGCCCGCGGGCGCGTCGTCCGGGCCATGGCCGACAGTCGCATCGACGACATGATCGATTGGCGTCGTCTTGCCCAGCGCCTAGGGGAACGTTCCGGCTACGGCGCGGAGCAGACGGTCGTCTTCGAGTACGTGGAGAGCCATCGCGAGATCACCGACGCCAGCGCGTGGCCCCTCATCCCCTACCTGAATGGGTGGAGCGACCTCGCCCTCTGGAACGTCGACGACCCGGATCTCCCGCACGTCCTGCCCCTCGGCGACCCCTTCAGCGAGCACCAGGAAGAGGCCCGGGCATTTGCCGAGGGGGTGCCGTGGTGGGTGCAGGCGATCCGCGAGGCCGTCCGCAAGTAAGGGACTGATCAACCGGGCGCTCGTGTCCCGGCGAGACGCGGTGGGGAACGCTTCCAGGCCGCGTCCCGCCATTGGTCAAGGAGGGAGACAGTCATGCCGCCTAGGGGCTCACTACATCAGGAGTGAGGGACGGGGCCTGATCGAGACCCATCGGGGCATGATCAAGTTGCGCCTCGCAAGCGGATCCGAGCGCCCGTCCGGGCGGACGCGCAAGCGGCAGGCCCTGGAGGAGTTGCCGGTGGCCGCGTCCTGGAATGCCCTCGTCGCCGAATGGCGGGGGTGCGGCTGGTGGGCTTAGCACCGGCACGCATTGGCGCGCCTCCGTGAGTCGGCGTACCTCGCCATGGGGCAGCGACCACGTCCCACGGGAGGGTCAAGACCGTCCGTAAACCGATTCATGCGGTGCGAACGCGCCCAACCGTCACGAATTGACGCTTGCGCAGCGCATCCTTAACCCTCAAACGCTATTGGCGAGACCGAACAGAGGTCACTGCGAGGGTTGAAGACGCATGGTGGTCGGACTGGATGGCGCCACGGATGCGTTCAAAGTGATCGTCGACACCTGGGATCGCGCGCCGACGCCCCTCTCCAGGCCCGACCAGGAAGTGGACGTCGTTCGCCATCGCCGGGCACGAGACTACGACGACGGTGTCGTGGGCGACGGCAACGATGATCGCTCTCGCAAGCACGATCGTAAGGAAGCAGCCCGCGTCTCCGACATGGACGAGAAGGTAAAACGTGTCTGGCGGCACCACCCAAACGTCGAGCACGAGGTTTGTCCCGTCACCGACGATCGGTGTTGGCATTATGTTATTCCCGCGGCTTCATCGATTCGTGATTCCGGCCGAAGTCAATTTAAACATTACTTAATTTTGGTTGGGACAAGATTCAGCAGCTATGAGTATTGCTCGCGTTCAGATTGTCAGATTGGCCATAGCTTATTTTTTCATAAGTGCCTCGTTCGTCATCGCACGAGATATTTTCGTCCAAGACTATGACTCAGACATTGATCATCATATGTATTTTGGTCAACGACTCCTATTTGGTGAGCTCATTTGGACGCGAGAAATATACGACAAGTTCCCCATTATTCAATATCTATTCGCAATTCCTGCATATTTTGAAAGTCCGCGCGTATGGTTTCTGTTGTCAGCACTAACTCTACTTATAAGTACTTGGGCATTGTATCATGCGACACCCTTTCTCATGTCATTGCCCAGATTGCCAAATCCGGGAAAGATGCGGTCACTAATTCCTCTTCTGTCTTCTTCTTTCTATTTGTATCTTTCTACTATCACTCCACCTTCGATCAATCATGTCACGTCATTTACGGTCAGTTGCTTGATAGTGTCGGTCTGTCTCATGACGAAATATATTAATAGGGACAATAAAACAGGAAAGATAATCAGTCACGTTATCTTTGTCGCCTCGTGTATTTTTGCTTCGATCGCCCTGTCGATTCGTCCATACTTGGCTATACCTTCGATTCAAATAATCCTGTGGATTGTCGCTAAAGATGCATTAAATCTTTTTAGAAATGATCTTGGATATTCTAACGGCTCCGCGCAAAACCTCCTGCAATCAGGTATGATGGCTATTAGGCGCACGGCTATCTGGACAATGTTGACAGTAACGTCTTTGGTAATTGTGAATTTCGTTCCGTATTTGCTCTCCAATAACATTGATGTTATTTATAATGGAATATCGCATAATTCCCAAAAACTGAATCCACAATTGCCTTTAGACATACTTTCCGAGCAGTGGAATACTGTAAATAACACTAGTAATTGGTATTACATATTTCTCATTCTCAGTTCATGTGTGATAATTATATATATAGTTCTCTTTATCTACAAGAAACACTTACACAGAAGTGAGCAAATTATAGATGAATTAGAGCGTAATATCATTTATAATAGTGGATTAGATTTACTATTCGGTGTGCTTTTTCCCTTGGCATCACTCGAGATCATCATCTTGTCAAGGCACTGGTGGGATCACTACTGGCAGATGTTCATTGTATTTGGATTACTTCATTTCATGGTGTTGGTGCGGTTTGCGTTTGTGAAATTTCCCAGCGCATTTCTTGACCGCAATGGATATTCATACATCGTTGCCACCTGTGCCTTGGCAATTGGCACAGCAGTCGGATCGAATGCGAATCATGTGGCACATCATCCGCAGGCAGGGCGACTTCAAGAAATTCGCTTGTTTCTGAACGAACGACGCGCGGACTTACTCGCGGCAGATTTTCTTGATATTGGTGATATGTATTCACATTGGAAATTACGCGAGTCTCGGCATGGATTTCCCCATACTCAGAATATACAACATATAATACTTGGTTGGTATTCTTCACTCCATCGGATACAACATTTACCGTTTCCATATACTCGTGAAGAATTATGTAATCAAGTTAAAGAACATGGACCGAGTGTCGTGTTTATGAATTTTGCGTATATGTTTAGTTGTCTGTTATCAAAAGAATCAAACTACACTCTAACTCGGAATACTGCGGAACTCATCATATTTGTGCGAGATCCCATGACACACTCCTCGGTGGCAACCGGACCAGCCACCAGGTGAGTACGCCAACGGCCAACCGATCTCGCCCCGAGTACGGCCTCGACAGCGCGCGAAGTGACGTCCACCGACACGGCCGGTCTGCCACGCGTCGTGCCCGTAGTGCGGCACGTCATCGTCCTGGATGTCAAGAAGTGAGCGGCAAGGGGAACCGGGCTTGCTCGGCGCGCAGGAGATCACCCACGACTGGCATCGCGACATTGGCATCGCCCTCGACGTCACGTTTACTGTCGACCTGCCCGGCGGGGCCGGGGTCAGCACTCTCGGCAACGGCGTCCCAATCAAGATCGCTGACGGCTCCAGCCCGGGGACCCTCTGCACGAGGTAGCGGCGTCGGGGCCTGATCGAGAACCATCGGGGCATGAACCAGTTGCGCCTCGCAAGAGGATTTGAGCGCGCAATGAAGCGGACGCGCACAAGGCAGTCCCAAAGGAGATGCTCGCTGTCATCCCGTGAGATGCCCTCGTCGCCCTGATCACCCCGCACGCTTCGGCCGGGACCATCGGTTTCCCCTGGACGCCGACCTAATGCCGCTGCACACGGACTGACTTCAGCAGTGGTTCTCACCGTCCGGCGAGGCGTCCGTGAACGCGTTGCACGACACTCCCCCGCCCGACGGACGCCAGACGTGCCTTGTGCAGTGCTTCCCTAGCCTGACACCGCGGCGCCGCGCGCCAGCACGGCCGCCACGCGCTCGTCGTTCCAGCCGGCCTCCCGCATCACTTCCACGGAGTGTTCCCCAAGCCTCGGCGGGCGCCCTGGCGCGGGAAGCGGGGCCCGTTCACCCGGCAGGCCCGACCGCCACGGTTGGCCCGGGATCCGAACGGGTCCCGCAGCATGCCCCTCGACCTCGTGCAGGAGGCCACGCCCCGCGACGTACTCGCTGCGCGCGACCTGTGCGACGTCGTTGATCGGCCCGCAAGGGATCCCTGCCTCCCGGAACGACGCCAGCCATTCGGCCACGCCGCGCTCGCGCATCGTCGCCTCGATCTGGGGCACCAGGGAATCCCGATTTCGGACACGCGCGGCGTTGTCGCCGTACCGTGCGTCCGCGAGGAGGTCGGCACGCCCGATCACCGTCGCGAACGCCCGCCAGAGCCGCTCGTTCGGCACGGCCACCACCAGGTCGCCATCCGCCGCGCCGAACGACTGGTAGGGCACGATGAACGGGAAGCGGTTCCCCGTCCGACCTGGCACGCGCCCCGAGACGAGGTGTCCGACAAGGTGGTAGCCCATCAGCGACACCTGCCCGTCGAACAGGGCGACGTCGAGGTACTCCCCCCGGGGTGTGCCCCCGCGGGACACCATCCGCTCGCGCGCGAGGAGGGCACCGACGATCGCCACGGCCGCATTCGTCCCGGCGATGATGTCGGCCTGCGCGACGCCTGCCTTGACCGCGCCTCCCTCTGGGTCCCCCGTCACGCTCATCAGCCCGCCCGTGGCCTGGACGATCAGGTCATAGCCCGCCTCGTCCCGTCCCGGCCCGTCCTGGCCGTACGCGGAGATCGACGCGTACACCAGGCCCGGGTTCCGAACGCGCAGCTCGGCAAATCCGAGGCCGAGGCGCGCCGCGACGCCGGGCCGGAAGTTCTCGACGACCACGTCTGCCCCTGACGCGAGGTCGAGCACGAGTTCGAGGCACTCGGCGTCCTTCAGGTCGACCGCCAGGCTGCGGCGCGACCGATTGACGGCGAGAAAGTACGTGCTCTCCGTCCCGTGGAAGGGAGGGCCCCACGATCGCGTCTCGTCGCCGCCGCGAGGATCCTCGACCTTTGTCACGGCGGCGCCAAGGTCAGCGAGGAGACCCGTGCAATGGGGTCCGGCCAGGGCGCGGGACAGGTCCAGCACGCGAAAGCCAGCAAGCGGCCGGTCGTCGGCCTCGGGGGGCGTCGTCTCCATCAAGCGGTGGTTGCGTCCCCTCCGGGATCAAGGCACTGGTCCGCGGGGATCCTTGCCCGACGGGGTGAGCCGCGCGCCGAGACGTTGGTGCCGGTCCTGGTTCGCCCCCCACGACTGGCCGGTATCGTAGCGCGCGACGAGCCGCCACCCATCGCTTGTCGGTCGCGCACGCCAAAGGAGGCGCAGGATGCAGGGACGCGGCGTCGTCTTCACCGCCCCCGAGACCGCGGAGCTCGAACCAGTCGAGGTGGACCCGGACACGCTCGGCAGGGGCGAGGCTCTCATCGAGGCCGAGTTCTCCGTCATCAGCGCGGGCACCGAGGGGTCCTTCTTCACGAACTTGATGCCCCGGACGCCACCGATCTACCGGTCGCAGCCGGTGATCTATCCCGCACGCACCGGGTATGGGCACCTGGGGACCGTCGTTGCCATCGGTGACGGCGTCGACCGGGTTCGTGTCGGCGATCGCGTCCTCACGTTTAGCCGCCACGCGTCCATCGTCCGCGCCAACGCCGCCCGGTTCGCCATCGCCGTCGATCCGGCCATGGACGGCCGGCGCGCCGCGTTCGCCCGCATGGCCGGGGTCTCGATGTCCGCCCTGCGCGCCTCGACGGTGCAGGCCGGCGATCGGGTCGCGATTATTGGTCTCGGTCTCGTCGGCAACTTCGCGGCACAGCTTTTTCAGCTCGCGGGGGCGGAGGTGATCGCCTTCGACATCTCGGAGATGCGCCTCCACCTCGCCGAACGCTGCGGCATTGCCAACGTCCACAACTCCCGGGAGGTCGATCCGATCCGGGTCGTCCGTGACTGGGTCGGCGCCTCCGACGACCGTGGGGGCGCAAATGTCGTCGTCGAGGCGATCGGCGAGAGCGCGCTCGTCGCGCAGGCGGTCGAGATGGCCGGGCGCCACGGCGAGGTCATCCTCCTCGGAAGCCCGCGTGCACCGTTTGCGAGTGACTTGACCCCCACCTTCGCCCGCATCCACCTCCTCGCGATTCGCATGGTCGGCGCGCTCGAATGGACGTTTCCCATTGCGGGTGAAACCGAACGTGCGCGCGTGACGATCGAGGGCAACTACCGCCAGCTCCTGCGGTGGATCGAGAGCGGCCGCCTGATCGTCGACCCCCTCCTCACCCACGTCCTGCCGCCAGAACGGTGCCAGGAGGCCTACGCTGGCCTCGCGCATCGCAAGGACGAGTACGTTGGCGTCGTCTTCGACTGGTCGGGGGGATAACGATGGCGGCCTGCCCCCCCTCGATCCGCGGACCCTTCCTCATTCCCCGGCCCCCTCCATCGTTATCCACTTTGCTCCCCTCTCCCGCCGCAGCGGGGGAGGGGCAGGGGGTGGGGGCCGGTCGGGAGAAGGAAGCATCACGCCTCGGGAGCCCACCTGATGGCCGAGAATGACGACTCGATGACGGTGCGCGTCCTCCTCGGCCAGCGCGTGCGCGCCGAGTGCTTCCTCCTCTGCGACGCCGCACAGGTACACGACGGCAAGCTCTTCGTCCTCGGCGCCGGCTGGGATCGCCTCGTCGTGCCGCAGTTCCCGTCGGAGCACCGGTTCTTCGTGGCGATCAAGCTCGCGGTCCCCGCGGGCGAGGCGTACCGGCCGATCGAGATGCGCGTGGACGTGCGCGACGAGGAGGGCACGGCCGCCGGCGGACTGATCCCCACCACGCAGGTTGAGGTGGCACGGCCCCTCGGTTATGGGGCGCACGAGGACCTGCCGTGCATGTTTGCCTTCGAGGCGCGCCTGAACATCGGACGCCCCGAGCGCCTGACGTTCAGCCTCCTCGTCGACGGGGAACCCGTCGCACGGACGAGCTTGCGGATCACCAGACCCGGCGCGCCTGTGCCCGCCGCGCCACTCGGCTAGCGCTCCCGGTCAGGAGGCCCCGGCCGCGACCACCGGCTCGGACTCGTCACCCGGGCGCGCGAAGCCCAGCGTGTAGAGACGGTGGTAGTACCCTCCGCGCGCCAGCAACTCCTCGTGCGTCCCGTCCTCGATGATCCTCCCGCCATCGATCACGAGGATCCGCGTCGCCTGCTTCACCGTCGAGAGCCGGTGCGCGATGATGAAGGCCGTCCGCCCGGCCAGCACCCGGTCCAGCGCCGCCTGGATCGCCGCCTCCGTCTCGGTATCAACGGACGACGTCGCCTCGTCGAGGATCAGAATCCGGGGCGACGCCAGGAACGCGCGGGCGAGCGAGACCAGCTGGCGCTGCCCCCCGCTCAGGTTCCCGCCCCGCTCCTCCACGGTCGCGTCCCACCCGTGGGGCAGCGCCTCGATGAACTCGCGCAGGCCGACCACCTCGGCCGCCGCCCGGATCGCCGCCTCGCCCTCCGGCGTGTCCAGCATCTCCGGGCGCCCGAACGCGATGTTCTCGCGGATCGTCCCTGCAAACAGGAACGGCTCCTGCAGCACCAGCCCCATCTGGCGGCGCAAACTGCGTTGGCTGACGTCGCGCACGTCCACGCCATCGATCGTCACGCTCCCGGACTGCACGTCGTAAAACCGCATCACCAGCCGGATGATCGTGCTCTTCCCCGCGCCGGTCCGCCCGACGAGCGCGATCCGGTCCCCCGGCTTCGCCTCCAGCGAGACGCCCTCGAGGATGGGCAGCGCCGGGTCGTACCCGAAGGTCGCGTCGTCGAACCGCACGACGCCACGGATCGGCGGCATCTCCCTCGCTCCCGGACGGTCCTGCACGTCCGGTTCCAGGTCGAGCAGGTGGAAGATCCGCTCGCCCGCCGCGAGGGCGGCTTGCATCTGGTCCCACCGCGCCGCCAGGTCGCGCATCGGCTCGAAGAACCGGGCCGAATAGAGCATGAAGGCGGTCAGGACCCCGATGGTCAGCTCGGGCGCGTCGTTGCCGAGGATCCAATGGCCACCCACGTACAGGAGTAGCCCCGTCACGGCCGCGTCGAGGAGGTCGAGGATCGGGATGACCCCGGCGTGGAAGAAGATCGCGTCCTTCTGGGCGCGCACGTTGGCCTTGTTGATCTCGTCGAACTCGTCGAAGTTCCGGTCCTCGCGCCGGAACGCCTGGATCAGGCGCATGCCCACGATGTTCTCGGCCAGGAGCGCGTTGACCGCCGAGACCGTCTGGCGTATCCGCCGGTATGCCGGCCTCGACCCCTGCGCGAACCAGCGGGCCAGGAGGTACATGACCGGCAGCACGACCATCGTCGCGAGCGTCAGGCGCGGGCTCATCGTGAGCATCAGCGCGATCGTGCCGAGCAACGAGAACACGTCCGCGACGCTTTGCAGCAGGCCTTGGGTGAGGACCTCGTTGACCGCCGAGATGTCGCTGGTGTTCCGCGAGATGACGTGCCCGATGCGCTCCCGGTCGTAGTACCGCAAGCTCAGGCGCTGCAAGTGGTCGAACATGCGCGTCCGGAGCGTGAACAAGATGCGTTGCCCCACCCGGGACAGCAGCCACGTCTGCCAGTACGTCGCACCCCATGCCAGGACGAGGGTGCCGACGTAGGCGACCGCCCACACGTGCAGCTCGTCAAGGTGCCCCGCGACGAGGCCGCGGTCGATCGACACCTGGATGATCCGCGGCTGCAGGAGCGTGGCCGTGGCGGCGACCAGGATCAGGGCAAGGCTTGCCCACAGCTCCTTCTGGTACGGGCGCAACAGCTCCCATGCCCGCGCGACCACGATCCGGTCGGAGGTCAGGCGCGCGTCGTCGTCGTACGCAGAGGTCGGGGTCGCGCGACCGCCCTGTTGCCCGGTCATCTTGCCCCCTCCGCGACCGGGGCGCCGCGCGCGACAAGCTCCTCCTGGTCCCGCATCTGCACGTCGTAGATGCGCCGGTAGGGGCCATCACGTGCGATCAGCGACGCGTGGTTTCCGCGCTCCACGATTCGTCCCCCATCGATGACCAGGACCTCGTCGGCGCGCTTGACGCTCGACAGCCGGTGGGCGATCACGAAGGTCGTCCGCCCCTTCATGACCTCGCTCAGCGCCCGCTCGATCAGGTGTTCGGTCTCCATGTCCACGGACGACGTCGCATCGTCCAGGATGAGGATCGACGGCTCCACGAGGATCGCCCGCGCGAGCGACGCCCGTTGCCTCTGGCCACCGCTCAGGGTGATCCCGCGCTCGCCGACCATCGTCTGGTAGCCCATCGGCAACCGGGTAATGAAGCGGTGCGCTTGCGCCCTCTCGGCCGCGAACTCGACCAGGCTGACCTGCGTGTCGGGGCTGCCGAAGGCGATGTTCTCGCGGACGCTCCGGCTGAAGAGGATCGCCTCCTGCGGCACGATCGCCACGTGGCGCCGCAGGCTTCCGAGGTCGACGTCCCGCACGTCATGGCCGTCGACCAGCACCCGGCCTGCCGTCGCGTCGTAGAACCGCGGGATCAGGCCGGTCAACGCGCTCTTCCCGGAACCGGTCCCGCCGACCAGCGCGATGACTTGGCCGGGCTTCGCGACCAGCGACACGTCGGCCAGCACCGGCACGCCCGGCTGGAACTCGAAGCTGACGCGATCGAACACCACCTCGCCGCGCACCACGTCGAGGCGCGTCGCCCCCGGGCGCGACTGCACGTCGGGCGTGACGTCCAGCAGCTCGAAGATCCGCCGCGCGCTCGCCTGGGTGCGCGCAAGCTGCCCGAGGAGGAACCCGATCCGGCGCGCCGGGCCGTAGAGCTTGTTCAGGTAGTACTGGAAGGCCACGACCGTGCCGACCGTGACCATCCCCCAGCTCACGAGGTACCCCCCGGCGACGATCACGATGATCGCGCCGAGCCCCCCGAGGGCGACCAGCAGCGGGTTCCACAGAGCCTGGGTGCGCGCCAGCTCGAGCGAGCCATCCAGGAGGGTGGCGGCGCCACTGGCGTACTTGCGGCTTTCGGCATCCTCTTGCGCGAACGCCTTCACGACGCGCACGCCGGCGATGTTCTCCTGCAGGCGCCCGACCAACGTGCCGTACTGCTGCTGCACCCGCGCAAACTGGGGTCTCGTCCGGCGGCTCAGCGCCACGCCCGCCCACAGCAACGGCGGCACGGTCAGGGCGGAGAGTGCCGTCAGCTCCCAGCTCACCGTCGAGGCGACGGCAAGGGTCACGACGTAGGTTCCCGCCGCGCCGACGAACCCGGTCATGCCGTGTCCGAGGAAGTTCTGCACGGCCTCGACGTCGGAGGTCGCGCGCGCGATCAGCTGCCCCGTGTCCGCCCGGTCGAGGTACCCGAACGACAGGCGCTGCAGGCCGCGGTAGACGGCATTGCGGAGGTCCCGGGCGGCGTCCGCCTCGAAGGCATGGAACCCCCAGATGTACACCCAGTTGATCGCGGACTTGGCCAGGAACAGCCCGAGAGCCGTCGCGACCGCCGTGACGAGGCGCCCCGGGTCGTTCGCACGGATTCCGAGGTCGATCGCATCCCGCACCTGCATCGGGATCATGAGGTCGAGGAGGTTGGCGATCACCCACGCGACGTACGCGATCACGACGGCGCGCCGGTGCGCCCGAAGGAATCCCAACGCACGCCAGACGTCGCGGAGGTTCCCCGTCCCCGTCCCGGCTCCCCCGGAACCGACCCCCGCAACTGTCGTCCCGGTGCTGTAGTTGCCGCCCGGCGTCGTTGCGCCGCCTGCTCGCATCATCTGAACGAGGTGCCCCCGGGTCGACGCACTAGCCCCGCCTCCCGGAGCCGCTCCCCTGACGGACTGTACGTGATAGGGGTGGTGCTTCCCTCTCCCCCCGCAGGCACCAAGCCGTACCGTTCATCAATGGATGACCCGACCACCCGCACTGGAAGTGCCGACCCGACGACCGCGCCCCAGGCTCGGCGCTTGCGTGCCCGCGCCCGAGCACGGCGCGCCCTTTGGATTTCCCTTGCGATCATCGCCACCAGCGGTGCCGTGCTCGTCCCCCTTTCGACCCCGAACCTCCGCCGCGCAATCACGCTTTTCGCCTCGCCTCCCGCGGCGACGATCAGCGTCACGATGACCGGACGCACCATCGCCCCCATCGAGCTCCGTGTCCCTCGCGGGGCCGCTGTCAAGTTCGAGGTGGCCAACCTCGACGGACCCCGCGACGGACACCGGTTCAAGACCACCGGCCAGGCGTACGACATTGACCTGGCGGTGTGGGGAGGGGTCACCAAGTCCGACGTGATCCTGACCGCGAACGTTCCCGGGCGGTATCCCTTCCTTTGTTCGATCCGGGGGCACGCATCCGAAGGGATGGTCGGCGTCCTCGTCGTCGAGTGACCTCAAGCCCCGGCCCCCTCCCCCTGTCCGTCGCCCGCGGACCAACGGGAAAGGCGCACCACCCGTAAAATCCGGGTCGCCGCGGACGGACCCGTTCCTCGCGGCCTTGGGAGGCCACGTGGCATCGGCTGGCTACCGGATCGGGATCGTCGGCGCGACGGGCCAGGTCGGCAAGGAGTTCCTGCGCATCCTCGGGGAGGGCCCGCGGGACGGCCTGCCTGTCGGCGAGTTGCGCCTGTTCGCCTCCGAGCGGAGCGCCGGGACGGTCGTTCACGCCCTCGGCCGTGACTGGGAAGTTGGCCTCGCCGCCCCGGACCCGGACCGGTTCGCGGGCCTCGACATGGTCCTGACGGCGATCGGTGACGAGCTTGCCCTCGAGTACGGGCCGGCGATCGCCCGTTCAGGTGCGGTCAACGTCGACAAGTCGAATGCCTGGCGGATGCACCCGGACGTCCCGCTCGTCGTCCCGGAAGTGAACCCTGAGGCCGCCGCCGGGCACTTCGGCATCATCGCCGGCCCCAACTGCTCGACCACCCAGATGGTCGTCGCCCTCTGGCCGTTGCACCGTGCCAACCCGATCCGGCGCGTGATCGTCGATACCTACCAGGCGGTGAGCGGTACCGGCTGGCGCGCCGTCGACGAGTTGCGGGACCAGGCTGCGGCAATCGCCCGCGGCGATGCGATCACGCCGCGCGTCTACCCCCACCAGATCGCCCAGAACGTGATCGCCGAGATCGGGGGCCTGCGCGACGGTGGCGACTTCAGCGAGGAGCTGAAGATGGTTGACGAGACCCGCAAGATCATGGGCGTGCCGGACCTTGCGATTCAAGCGACCTGTGTCCGCGTCCCGGTGATGGTCGGACATAGCGAGGCCATCCACGTCGAGTTCACCCGCGAGATGCCTCCCGACGAGGCGCGCGCCATCCTCAAGCAGGCGCCCGGCATCGTCGTCGTTGACGATCCGAAAGCCCACGCCTATCCGACCCCCCTTGACGCGGCCGGGCGCGACCCCGTCTACGTCGGACGGATCCGGCGCGACGCCTCCCATCCGCGCGGCCTCTCGATGTGGGTCGTGGCCGACAACGTTCGCAAGGGGGCCGCCTTGAACGCGGTCCAGACGTTCGAGTTGCTCGCCCGTCGCGGCTGGCTACACGGCAACCGGGGGGCGCGCGACCCGTTCGCCACCCGCGCCGCCGCGGTGGCCTCGTAGGCGTGGCGGTCGACCTTGGCCGAGTCGCACGGGCCGGCCCCAGCGCTCCGGCGAGCGTGCGAGACGGACCAGTTGCCGTTCCAACCTATCGTCAGGCGCTCCCAGTCGAACGGGACGTCCGCATTCCGAGGACGCCGGACGGCGGGCGACCGGACGACCGGATCGTCGTCATCGGCATCGGCGACGTCCACGGCCTGTTCGAACCGGTCTTCGCCGCCCTTGAGGCCGTTCCCGAGGCGAGTGCCATCCTGCAGGTCGGGGACCTCACCGCCGGGAAGCCTGGGCGCGAGCGGCACGTCGATGGCGACCCGCGCGACCTCTCGCGCCTTCCCGTGCCCTTCTTCTGGATCCACGGGAACCACGAGCACTGGGACCTGTTCCCCGCCGGGCCGGGCCCTCGCACGCCCCGCGTGCCGGGAACCCACCTCTGGCCGGGAACCCACGCCTTCGTCCCGGGCACTGGGATCGGCGTCGTCGGCCTTCCCGGCAACTACGCACCGACGTGCTACGACCTCCGCAAGCCGTTTCCCGGTGATCGGGTGCGCCACTTCAATCGCGACGACGTCGAGGCGATGGCCCGCCACCCGTACCCGAACGTCCTGCTGATGCACGAGGCCTTTCGCGGCCAGGCGCCCGGGCGCATCGGCACGATGGGGATCCCCGTCCTCGCCCGCCTCGTCGCCGAATTGCGACCGGCGCTCGTCCTGACCGGACACCACCACCTTTTCGGGGTGGCGACCCACGGGCCGACCCTCGCGATCTCCCTTCCCCCCGCTTGGGAGGGCTACCTGCGTCTCGAGTTCCTCCGGTCGGGCGCCCTGGTCCGGTGGGAGTTCATCCATCGTGTCCAAGGCGTGACGCCGGGTTCGCCGGAAGTGGCGCCCCCACCGCCAGCGGCGCCATGCGTGACCGCCGGTACCGCCCGATGACGCCCGGTCCGTTCGTGGACGGCTGGCTCCTCTCGCTCTCGCTCTGCCTGGACCTCGGGATCGTCAACCTCGCGATCGTCCGGGCGGGAATCCTGAGGGGCCTGGCGCCGGCCTTCCTGGTCGGCTTGGGCTCCTGCGTCGGAGATATCGCGTGGGCCGGCCTCGCCGGGGCCGGGGTCGCGGCCCTCCTCCAGTTCGCCGTCGTCCGCTACGTGCTGTGGATCGGCGGCACGGTCGCGCTCGCCTACCTGACCGTGCAGATGACCCGCCAGGCCTTTTCCCCTCCGCGGCTTGTCCCTGGCGTCGATGCCCACGGCGCGGTCGCGCGCCCGCACGCCCAGCTGCGGGACCTCGTGGATGGCGTCCTCCTCGCACTGGCGTCCCCCTCCGCCATCTTGTGGTTCGCCGCGGTCGGTGGCAGCCTGATCGCCGCGACCATCGTCGATGCCGACACGTTCGAGCTCACGCTCTTCTACGTCGGCTTCTTCCTCCAGGGCGTCGCGTGGTCCTTCGGCATCGCGTTCCTCGCATCGGTAACCGGGCGCACCCTCGGCCCGGCCCTCGTCCGTGGCGCCGCGATCGCCTCATCCGCCCTCTTTGCCTGGTTCGCCGTGCGCGTCTTCATCGCCGGCCTCCAGCTGCTCGACTCGCCGCCATGACGACCGGAGCCAAGGCCAACATGAACGTGCCCGTCCTGCCCCGTCCCGAGCATCCTCGCCCCGACTGGCACCGCCCCGCGTGGCTTAACCTCAACGGCACGTGGCGGTTCACCTTCGACCCGCGGAACCGCGGCGAGCATGAGCGCTGGTACCGCGTCGCCCATCCCGCTTCGAGTGGCGTGCGCCGCGACCACGGCACCGAGGACCCGTTCGGCGACGCCATCGTCGTCCCGTTCCCTTGGGAGAGCCCCTCGTCGGGCGTGTGCGACCCGGAGTACGTCGGCACCGCGTGGTACCAACGCACCATCGATGTGCCCCCGAGTTGGGCGAACGCCGACGGGTCGTGGCGCGTGCAGCCGTGGATCACCTTCGGCGCGATCGACTGGAGCGCGCGCGTCTGGGTTGACGGGCGCCTCGTCGCGGAGCACGAGGGCGGGTACGCGCCATTCAGCGCAAACCTCGGCACGGTCCTCGTGCCCGGTCGCGTCGCCACGTTGACCGTCCGCGCGTGCGACCTGACCGATGCCGCCACCCCCGTCGGCAAGCAGACGCGCCGGTGGTACACGCACTCGTCCGGCATCTGGCAGACCGTCTACCTCGAGGGGCGCCCTCCCGTCCATCTCGTGTCCGCGTCGGTCACCACGCCACTGGCACCATCCCCGCGGGCGATCTTCCGCGTCGAGGTCGCCACCGGAAGACTGCCCGACGGGACGCCAGTCACCCTCTCCGTCGCGTCCACCGACGGGGCGTTCCCGACCGCTACCGTGACGGGCCTGTCGTCAGGCGGCGCATTGACCGAGACCCTGGTGGTCGTGCCCGGGGAGGCACGCACGTGGTCGCCTGACGATCCCCACCTCTATCACGCGACCGTTACTGCCTCCCTCGACGGCGATGGCCCTCCCGACGTGGTCCGCACCTACTTCGGCTTGCGGGACGTATCGACCGGCACGTGGGAGGGGCGGGATCGCGAGAGCATCCTCCTGAACGGGTGTCCCCTCTACCTCCGCGGCGCCCTCGACCAGGCCTTCCATCCCGACGGCATCCACGCGTACCCGTCCGACGACGCCATCCGCGCCGACATCCAGTCGGCCAAGGACCTCGGCCTGAACATGCTTCGGTGCCACATCAAGGTGAACGACCCGCGCTACTACTACTGGGCCGACGTCCTCGGGGTGGCCATCTTCTACGACCTGCCGTGCACGATCATCGACGGCCCGACAGCCCGACGGAACTGGGAGGCGACCTTCCGGGAGGCCTTCGCGCGCGACTTCAACCACCCATCCATCCTTGCGTGGGTCTTGTTCAACGAGACCTGGGGGCTTGAGCGCCATGACGAACCCGACGGGTGGGATTGGGTCGAGGCGATGTACTCCCTGTGCAAGTCGCTCGATCCGACGCGCCTCGTCGAGGACAACTCGCCGTGCCTCTACGACCACGTCATCTCGGACGTGAACTCCTGGCATTTCTACATCTCGTCGTGGGAGCAGGCGCGCGCGCACGTCCAACGGGTCGTCGACAGGACCTACCCGGGTTCCGGCTTCAACTACGTCGGGGGCAAGTACGGCGGCCTTGGTGCGCGGTACGTGCAAGGCACGGCGCCATTGATGAACAGCGAGTACGCCGGGCTGTCGGCGCGCCAGGGCGAGAAGGACATCGCCCACTCGTTCCGCTTCCTGACCACCGACATGCGTCGGCACGAGGCGATTGTCGGCTACGTCTACACCGAGTTGACCGACGTCGAGTGGGAACACAACGGGCTCGTCAACTACGACCGCACCCAAAAGATTTTCGGGTACGACCACGCGTTCCCGGGCATGTCCCCGGCTGACGTCAACGGCGCCGACGTGGTCGGCCTGGACGCGCCGCCGTTCCAGTGGGCGGACCCCGGGTCCCCGGTCTCGTTCCCGGCGTTCGTCGCGCACTGGTCCGACGACGTGATCGACGGCGCCCGTGTGCGGTGGTCCCTCGACGTGGTGGACGCCGTCGGTGTGCGCCACCAGGACGTGGCGACGGGAGGCGAGGCAATCGTCCTGCGCCGCTATGGCGTCACTGAGGCCCGGGCTATCGACGTCGTCGTCCCGGAAGCGTGGCCCGGGGGTATCGCGACCGTCCGCTTCTGGCTCGAGGATGGCGCCGGCGTCGTCCGGGCGCGCAACTACGCGCAGTTCGGCATCGGCGCGCCGACCGTCACCACCACGGCACCGGACCAGACCGGGCATCCGGCCGTCGAAGTCACGGGCTCGTCAATCACGTGGCGGCCTCGACCGGGTTCCTATTCCGCGACCTCCTGGCTCGAGCCACGGGTCGCGCCTGACGGCGAGAAGCTTGGCGCTCCCGGGGCCGGATGGGTCGAATACGCCCTCGCCGTTCCGGCCGGGCTTCACGTGCAAGGCGTCTCGCGCCTCGAGGTGCGGTTCGAGGCCGGGTCACGCACCGCGATGCAGCGGCGAGGGTGGCACGATAGCCGCCACTTTCAAGGCACGGACTACCCGCAGACGCGGCCGGGCGGGCGGGCCTCGCGGATCGACGTGTCGGTCGGCGGGGTCCACGCGGGCACGGTCCTCGCGCCGGGCGACTACGCCGACGCGCGCGGCGTCCTGAGCCTCGCTGCCCTGCCCGAATGGGAGTACGCGTCGGCCGGCAGCGTCCTCTCCGTCACGCTGGCGGGCGACCAGCTTCGAGCGGCCCTCGCCGCTGTCGAGGACGGAATCCTCCGCATGCGCATCGCCGTCCCGCACGGTCCGGAGGCGAATGGCCTGAACCTCTACGGTGCCGGCCGCGGCGGCTCGCCCGTGCCTCTGCAGATCCGCCTCGACGGCGGCAGGTAATGTCAACCCACGACGCCGGGGGGGCCTTCCCTCTCCCGCCGCAGCGCTGGGGGGTTAGGCCGGTGCTAGGGGCAGGGGGTGGTGCTTCCCTCTCCCGCCGCAGCGGGGGAGGGATTGAGGGAGGGGGCCTGTGAGGGGTACGCGGATAACGAGGGTTTGCCCATGAAACTTCTGGTGACCGGCGGCGCCGGGTTCATCGGGTGCAACGCCGTCGCCCGGGCGCTCGGCCGCGGCGACGAGGTCGTATGCCTCGACAACCTGTCACGCCGGGGCGCGGACGCGAACCTCGCATGGTTGAAGGCGCATCCGAACGCGACGGCGCTCCACGTGCGCGTCGCCGATATCCGCGTGCAGGCCGAGGTCGAGGCCACGTTTCGCGACCATCCGGACATCGAGGCAGTCATCCACCTCGCCGGCCAAGTCGCGGTCACCACGTCCGTCCTCGACCCGCGCGGCGACTTCGAGGCAAATGCCCTCGGCACGCTGAACGTCCTCGAGGCGGCCCGGCGCGCACCCCGCTTGCGCGCCCTCCTTTACGCCTCGACCAACAAGGTGTACGGCGGGCTCGAGCAAGTGGGCGTCGAGATGCGTGACGGGCGCTATGCATTTCGAGACCTGCCCGCCGGCGTCCCGGAGACGTATCCCCTCGACTTCCACTCGCCGTACGGGTGCTCGAAGGGCGCCGCGGACCAGTACGCCATCGACTACGCCCGCATCTATGGCCTCCCGAGCGTCTCGCTGCGCCAGTCATGCATCTACGGGCCGCGCCAGCTCGGCGTCGAGGACCAAGGATGGGTCGCCTGGTTCACGATTGCCGCCGTGACGGGGCGACCGATCACGATCTTTGGCGACGGGCGCCAGGTCCGCGACGTGCTGTACGTGGATGACCTCCTCGACGCGTACGACGCCGCAATCGCGCGGATCGACGCCGTGAAAGGGACGGCGATCAACCTGGGCGGCGGGCCCGAGAACGTCCTTGCCATCAGCGAGGTGCTCGACCATGTCGGACCGCGCCTCGGTCGAGACGTCCCCACCGACCATGCCGAATGGCGTCCGGGCGACCAGAGGGTCTTCGTCGCGGACATCACGCGGGCGCGCGACCTTCTGGGGTGGACGCCGCGCGTGAGCGTCGCGTCCGGTATCGGGCGCCTCTTCGACTGGGTCGTGGCAAACAAGGATCGCTTCACGAGCGGCTAGACGCCGCCTCCCCCTTCCCGCGCCGGGAAAGGGGGTCGGGGGGTTAGGCCGTACGCGGATAACGATGGTGGGGGCGGTGCTTCCCTCTCCCGCCGCAGCGCGGGGCGCTTGCGGCCAATGGAAGGGGGCCGTCCCCCCTCCTACCAGTACCGTCCGCTTGGACCATCGCGGCGCAGGCGCCCACGGTCACGGCGGCGAGATTGACCCGCCGGCAGGGCAAAGGGGTCTTCCGTGCGACGCATCCCTGCCCGGCCCGAACCCCACCCGAACCCCCTCGACTATCGCCTCGACCACGGTGACCCGCGCGAGGCGTGGCGCGTGCTCGGCGCCCACCCGGAAGTTCGCGACGGGACGCTTGGCACCCGGTTTGCCGTTTGGGCGCCACGCGCGTCCGCCGTCGCCGTCGCCGGCAACTGGAACCAGTGGTCCGGGGATCGACTTGATCGCGCCGAGGCATCCGGGATCTGGCACGGGTTCGTGGAAGGCGTCGGCAGCGGCGACCCGTACAAGTTCGCCGTGACCAGTCCGGGCGATGGACTTGAGGTACTCAAGGCCGACCCGTTCGCGCGGTGGGCGGAGGTCCGTCCCGCGAACGCGTCGCGGGTATGCCAACCGTCCGGGTTCGAGTGGTCGGACGGCGCATGGATGGCCGCGCGCGCCGACCGCCAGTCGACGGACGCCCCGATCACGATCTACGAGTGCCACCTCGGGTCGTGGCAACGATCCCCGGAGACGCCCGACCTCGCCCTTGGGTACCGTGATGTCGCTCATCGCCTCGCCGACCACGTCGTCGACATGGGCTACACGCACGTCGAGCTCCTGCCCCTCACCGAGTATCCGTACGACCCGAGCTGGGGCTACCAGGTCACCGGCTACTTCGCTCCCACGTCGCGTTACGGGCGCCCCGACGACTTCCGCTACCTCGTCGACCACCTGCATCAACGAGGCATCGGCGTCATCCTCGACTGGGTGCCCGCACACTTCTGCAAGGACGCCCACGGTCTCGGACGCTTCGACGGGATGCCCCTCTTCGAGCATCCCGACCCGATCCGGGGGCAACACCTCGGCTGGGGCACGTACGTGTTCGACTACGGCCGACCGGAGGTGCGCACTTTCCTGCTCTCGAGCGCGCTGTGGTGGCTCGAGGAGTTTCACCTTGACGGCCTGCGCGTTGACGCCGTGGCGACCATGATCTGGCTCGACCATGGCCGCGCGCCGGGTCAGTGGCGACCGAACGATCGCGGGACGACCGGGAACGACGAGGCGATCGACTTCCTGCGCCGCCTCAACGCCCTCGTGCATCGCGACGTGCCAGGCGCGCTCATGTTCGCCGAGGAGGCGTCGGCCTACCGGTGGGTGACACGTTCCCGCCCCGGTGGCGCGCCCGTGACCGCCGGAGGGCCGCCCGCATCGCCCGGGACTGTCGCGCCGGTCGATGCCGCCAACCCGTCCCCGGTGATGCAAGGCCCGCCAGCCTTCATGACCGATGGCGGCCCCTCGCTCGGGTTCGACGTCAAGTGGAACATGGGGTGGATGAACGACACCCTCGCGTACTTCGCGACGGAGGCGAGCGCACGGCCCGCCATGGCTTCGCATCTCACCTTCCCGGTGTGGTACGCCTTCGACGAGCAGTTCGTCCTGCCCCTCTCCCACGACGAGGTGGTGCACCTCAAGCGCGCCTTGCTGACGAAGCTCCCCGGCACGGACACGGAGCGGTTCGCTGGCTTGCGTGGCTTGCATGCCTACCAGTACGCGCACCCGGGCAAGAAGCTCCTCTTCATGGGCGGCGAGCTTGGCCAGTGGGCGGAATGGCAGGAGGACCGGAGCCTCGACTGGCACCTCCTCCACCTTGCGGGCGAGGATGGCTCGCAAACGCGCCTCCACCGTGGCATCCAATCGCTCGTGCGTGCCCTAAATGGCATCTATCGTGGGATCCCGGCCCTGCACGTGCGGGACAGCCGGGCCGACGGCTTCGAGTGGCTTCGGACCGACACGGTCGAACAGGGCACCATGGCGTTCGCCCGTTTCGGCAACGCCGGCGACGATCCCGTGGCGATCGCGTGCAACTTCTCGGGCGGAGCGGTGACGTTCGCGTTCCGCGTTCCCGTGGCAGGCGCGTGGCGCGAGGTGCTGAACACCGACGACCCGTCCCATGGCGGCGCGGGCCTCGTCAACGCTGGCGTATTGCGAACGCGCCGTCGCGCCATCGGCGACGATGGCCACGTCGGAGGCCCGATCCGTCCGCGCGAGGGACAAGGAGGCGGTCCCTGGCTTCCCGTCCTCGAGCTGGACCTTGCCCCCCATGCCGTCGCGTTCGTCACCCCCGCGGGGGTGGCCCTTCCCTCTCCCGCCGCAGCGGGGGAGGGAGCGCGTACGCGGATAACGAAGGGCTAGGAGTGCGAGCCCGGCCCTACGACGGGTTGGGGAACCTCCCTCGCGATCAGCGCCCGGTACCACCCTTCGTACGCATCGATAGTGCGCGCGGGGTCAAACGCGACGCGCGGGTCAATCCGAGGGGTCGCGTACCGCTGCCGGTTGCCGAGGACCCGCGCGAGCGCGTCGGCGAGGCCACGCCAGTCATGCGGGCGCACTAGTTCCCCCATGCCCGTCGTTCGGATCGACACCCGCACCCCGGGCAGGTCCGTCGTCACGACTGGTGTCCCGCACAGCATCGCCTCGTTCTGCCACATCCCCCACGATTCCGTCGAGTTCGTCGACGGCACCGTCACGACATCACACATGCGATAGAAGTCGGGCATCCGTTCCGGCGCGACGTTGCCGAGGAAGGTCACGGAATCGCGAACCGGCTCGAGCAAAGCCTGCGAGTCCTGGTAGAAGCGCTCGCCCGGTACCCGCGCGAACTCGCCTGCAAAGGCGACCCGAGCACCCGGCACCAGTTCCCGCAACCGGGGGATCGCGCGAAGCAGGACGTCCCCGCCCTTGTCCGCCGCGAACCGTCCGGCGAACCCGACGACCGGAACCCCTTCCAGGCCCAGGTCCTTGCGCCACGCGCTGGCACGCGCGTCGTCTGGCGCTCCGAACGTTATCGGCGGGAATACCGTGCGCACCTTTGCCTGGAAGTGCGACAGGAACCTCGAATACGCCGCGTAGTCCTCGGAATAGCTCACGATCAAGTCCGCCAGGCCGCCCGCGTAGCGCAGGTCGGTCGCGAGCGCCGCGCCGATCGCTTCATTCGCCAGGCCGAACGGCAGGAACAGGTCGCAGTGGTGCGTGAAAATCACCGGCCGGCCCATCACCTTCGCAATGAGGGACGTGAGCCATGCGTCACCCATTCCCGGGACATGCCGATGGAACACGTCATGTCCGGCCAGAAGCCGCATCTCGTCCCGCCACATCAAGGGCGCGACAAGCCCCTTGCCGGCGGCGAAGAGGACACGGCTTCGTTCCACGCGTACGCCCGCCTCGACCGCCGTGGCCGGGAGCGACGGGTCGTGCCGCGCGCACAGCACGGTTACCTGGTGGCCTCGCTGCACCAGGCCCTCCGCGAGTCGGCGGACGTAGATCGTCATGCCGCTGACATATGGCAGGTAGTAGCCGGTGACCATCAGGATCCGCATCGGCGAAGGCCCCCCAGTCATCGCTTCCGCGCGACCGCGATCACGCGCGGGCTCCCGTCCTGGAACGGCTCGAGGTCGTAACTCCCGTACAGGTCCTCGACCATGTAGCCCTCCCGGTCCAGCATCAGCTCGAGTTCGCCGACCGTCACGTACCGCAACCGGAACGGCGCCATGTGCCGGCGCACCGTCCCGTCTGGCGCCGTGTCGTCGTAATAGTTCGTGACCGACACCACCTGTGCGCCGCGATCGACCGCCATCGACTGGAAGTGCAGCAGTTGCGACCCGTCGGGACGCCGCTTGAGGCAATGAAGCCGCAGGTGTCCCTCCGTTGCCGGGTCGGGCAAACCGTCGTCAGGATTGAAGACGTCCACGACGAACCGCCCCCCGGGCGCGAGGTGGCGGTGTACCGACCCGAACGCGCGGCGCTGGTCCGCCCGCGTCTCGAGGTGCATGAGGGAATTCAGCGCGATGAAGGCGAAGCCGAACTCGCGCCCGAGGGAGAAGGCCCGCATGTCGCCCTCGACCAGGTCGACGCGGTCGGAGAGGTCCGCACGGGCGACCTTGGCGCGCGCGACATGGAGCATCGCGCCGGAGACGTCCAGCCCGGTGATCCGGATCCCCAGGCGGGCGACCGGCTCGATGATCCGGCCGGTCCCGCATGCCAGTTCGAGGATCGGCCGATCACCCGCACGATACGCGAACCCCTCCCACATGGGCAGGTCGTCGGTGTACGACGCGTGTTCATCGTCGTAGTGGCGCGCGAACCGGTCGAAGTCTGCCGGCCCAAGCGGCGCGTCGTCATCCATCCAGGTCCCCGTCCGTTCGCTGGCGACGGCCCCGGCTAGCCGTAGTTGCGCTGGTCCGTGCGGTCGCCGTCATCGCGGGCGCCGTGGTGCCGTCAATAGCACGGCGAGGAACGCCACCTCGATGGCGACGGCCCCCAGGCCGACCGCGACCGCGGCGGCGACGGCCCACTGGCGGAGCGCAAGCAGGAAACCGTTCGCCGCCACCACCGCGCCGACGAGCGCGCCTTGCCTCACCCCGTGCCACCACGCCGCCTCCCGGAACGCGCGCGTGGTGCCGTATCGCGTGGCGAACAGGCGGAGAAGGGGCGCCAGCATCGCGGCGACCGCTGTCGCGACCGCCCCGAGGAACGACACGAGGACGTACGGGGCGTAGGGGTCGACGGACTCCAGGCACGTCGCCACCCACGCCCACGCGCCCCCTGCGATCACGAGCGACGCCACGACGCCCGGGGAAGGGAGGAACGCGCGCGCGCGCGCCGTCCGTGACATCACGGGTGGCGTCCACGGCACCGGGTCCACGCCCGGCTCGACCTTGGCCCCCCGACGGAACGCATGCCGGATCCAGTCCCAGACCGCGGTCGCGCGCCTCGCGGTCGGGACCGTGCCCCTCGCGGTCATGGGTACTAAGCCGATGCGCACCAAGGGCACGGGCGCCGAGCGTCGTCGGCGTGGGGGCAACGCTTGTGCGAGGCCTTCCCACGGCGCGCGCGCGGTCGCAAGTGGACCAATCGCGATCACGGGTGCGCCGGCCACCGGTGGATTCGAGGTCGCCGGGCCTGGTACCCGCCTCCGGACGGGCACGCGATCCGCCGTCACGAGAGGTCACTCCACCGCGCGGATGACCAACTCCCCTCTCCCGCCGGAGCGTGAGAGCTTGTACTCGAGCCAGGGGGCGCCGTCATCTCCGCCATGCGTTCATTGTCGGGCATCGGCGTCGCCATCGACACCGTCCGGGGCCGCGTCCGGCGGCGCCGACCTCCACGCTGGAGGCACCGCTCGCGAACCGAACGTGCGCGCGTCACCGACTCGCCTCGTATACCGCTCCCGGTCGAGGTATTCGAGGAAGGGAAGCACGTACTTCCGGCTCGTGCCAGTCAGGTCGCGCGCCTCCGCGACCGTGATCGACCCCGACCGGTCCAGGTGCGCGACGACGCGTCGCGCGATCTCGTCATGGGCCGACCGTGCGAACGCGACGTCCTCGCCGACACGCACGACCTCGCCCGATTGCACGAGCGCCGCCACGAGGTCGTCGTTGACGGGCGCCGCGCCGGGGACGACGACGCGGGCGGCCCTGAACTCGCCGAGCGTCGGGGGCGCCATCGGCACCGACGCAAGGGCGGCGAGCAGCTCGTCCGCGGCTACCCGGGTGGCGCCCGTAAGCACCACCGCGTGGGAGGCGAGCCGGACTCCCGCACCGGCGTCGACCACGCTTCCCTCGGCGCCGAGACGCGCGATTACCCCTGCGTACGGGCGCGACGCGAGCCCGAGGCGACCCTTCAGCTCCTCCTTCGGCATCGCGTCCCGCATCGGGTGGGCGACGTGGTACGCGCCAAGGATGGCCGCCGTGCGATTGGCGACGCCGTCCCAGCCGCCAGCGGTGTAGTGCTGTCCCGCGACCGGGATGACCATGCCGGCGGCGAGCAATGCGTCGAGGTGGGTACGAGCAATCGCCGGCTCGAGGCCGGATGCGCGGAACGCATCGTCAGCGGCGCACGGCTCCAGGCGGCCGATCGCGCCAAGCAGCACGTCCTCCGGTCGTCCTGCCGTCAGCGACTCGAGCGTGGCGATCACCGACGGCGCGCGTCGTCGGCGCATCGGCGGGTGCGGGTCGATGACCCGGCCACCCCCAAGGGTCTGGCCCGGCGAGAGCGCCCGGATGATGAAGTCGTCGTCGCGCGCCACCGCGACCGGGTGCGCCAGGCGGAGGTTCACCCAGCCGCTCGCGCCCGGTTCGATGCGGTCGCCCTCGAGCATGATCGCCCGGGCGACCGTCTCGGCTGTCCCGGTATGGAAGCCAAGGAGCGTCCCATGCGCGAGAGGCTTGGCGATCCCGCCGAGCAGGCGCAAGCGCACGTCAATCGCCAGGCTCGCCCGAACCGCCCCCGGTACCCCCACCACGGACCCGCGTCCGAGGTCGTTCGTCGCCAGCCCCGCGACGTTGATCGCGACCCGCCGTCCGGGAAGCGCGAGGTCCACTTTCGTCCGATGCGTCTGGATGCCACGGGCGCGGGTGCGGAGGCCCTCGGGGACGACCTCAAGCTCCTGCCCGGTGCCGATCGCGCCATCACGGAGCGTTCCGGTGACGACCGTCCCGAAGCCGGTCAACGTGAAGACCCGATCGACGGGCACGCGCGCGCGACCGACATCGCGCTTCGGGGGCACCCCGTCCAGCACCTTCGCGAGCGAGGCGACGAGCGCGGGCATCCCCATGCCCGACAGCGCCGACACCGCGACAAGCGGCGCGCCCGCCAGCGACGTCGAAGCCAATGCGTCCCGCACCTCCTCGGCCACCAGGAGCCGCCACTCGTCATCGACCATGTCCGACTTGGTCAGGGCGACGACCCCGTGGCGCACGTCGAGCAGGTCGAGGATGTCGAGGTGCTCCCGGGTCTGGGGCATCACGCCCTCGTCGGCGGCGACCACGACCAGTGCGACGTCGATCCCTCCGACGCCCGCGAGCATGTTCCGGATGAATCGCTCGTGGCCCGGGACGTCGACGATGCTGACCTCGCGGCCGTCCGGCAGCTTCAGCCACGCGAACCCCAGGTCGATCGTCATCCCGCGCGCCTTCTCCTCGCGAAGGCGATCAGGATCGATGCCGGTCAATGCCTCGATCAGCGTCGACTTGCCGTGGTCGACGTGCCCGGCGGTACCCACGGTAAACATCGCGTCGCTCGGGCCAGCCTGTTCCCCCCGCACACGGTCGGGTCTTCCGAGGATACCCGTGCCCTTGGGGCACCCGTTCGGACGGTTCGGCACTTCCGGAGGGGCGCGCGTTGCCTCCGATAGGCGCCGACCCCGGCTAGTCGACGTGCGGGAACTCGGGACCTGCCCCTCGAAAGGTCTTCCGCGACCGCACGACCCGCGCTGTCATCGGGTCCGGCGA
>CAMBEO010000022.1 GCA_945865725.1 Thermoflexus hugenholtzii JAD2
TCCCGGGCGAGGGTCACAACCTCCAGGAACACTCGGTGGTCCTGATCCGGGGCGGACGAGTCAAGGACTTGCCCGGCGTTCGCTACCACATCGTGCGCGGCAAGCTCGACGCCACTGGCGTAAAGAACCGCAAGCAGGGCCGGTCGAAGTACGGCGCCAAGCGTCCGAAGCCGGGCCAGGCGCAGGCCACGCCCGCCAAGGGCGGTCGTCGATAGCAGTCAAGCGCGGCCTCGTCGGTGCCGCGCGTTCAGATCGAGTGAGGCAGTCATGTCGCGCAGGGGACAAGCCCAGAAGCGCGTCATCGAACCGGACTCGCGGTTCCATGACGTGGACGTTCAGCGGTTCATCAACAAGCTCATGCTGAACGGCAAGAAGTCGGTAGCGGAGCGCATCGTGTACGGCGCGATCGAGCTCGCGGAGCAGCGGACGCGCCGTCCTGGCCTGGAACTTTTCCAGCAGGCGCTGCGGAACGTCACGCCCGTGACCGAGGTGCGTCCGCGCCGTGTCGGTGGGGCGACCTACCAGGTGCCGATCGAGATCCGGATCGACCGGAGGAACGCGCTCGCGATGCGCTGGCTCGTCCGGTTCTCGCGGGCACGTGGCGGCCGGAGCATGATCGAGAAGCTCGCAGCCGAGCTCCAGGAAGCGTCGCAGGGGCAGGGGTCGGCCGTACGCCGACGTGACGAGGTTCATCGCATGGCTGATGCGAACCGGGCGTTCTCGCACTTCCGCTGGTAGCACCGTCCGCCCCGCGTGCGGGCTCGCAGACGCGCCGGTGGCCGCGAGGGGCGGGTACCGGCGCGTTTTCATGCCCTCCGCCTTCCCAGTACGCGGCCTGCAACGCTCCCGACACGTTCGTCGTGCCGGGAGGGCCCGCGGCGCCGCTAGGATTACACGTTTGGCATTTCGTTGCGATCGGTCGCCGGCCCCCGCAACGTCCAGTCCGTCATGCCGGTCCGCCCGGTGGAGCCCACCCAGATGCCCCGGAAGTTTTCGCTTCAGGCGACCAGAAATATTGGGATCATCGCCCACATCGATGCCGGCAAGACGACCGTCACCGAGCGGATCCTGTATTTCACTGGCGTGACCCACCGGATCGGTGAGGTTCACGAGGGTGCGGCCACCATGGACTGGATGCCGCAGGAGCGCGAGCGCGGCATCACCATCACGTCGGCCGCGACCACCTGCTTCTGGGCCGATCATCGGATCAACATCATTGACACGCCGGGCCACGTCGACTTCACGGTCGAGGTCGAGCGGTCGTTGCGCGTGCTTGATGGCGGCGTCGTCGTATTCGACGGCGTGGCTGGTGTCGAACCGCAGTCCGAGACGGTCTGGCGGCAGGCGGACAAGTACGGCGTCCCGCGCATCTGCTTCGTGAACAAGATGGACCGGACGGGCGCGGATTTCTGGGCGTGCGTCGAGCAGGTTCGCGAACGTCTGGGCGCTCGGCCCGTGGTGCTGCAGATGCCGATCGGCCTCGAGCAGTCTTTCCGCGGTGTTGCCGACATCTTGCGCCAGCGGGCGGTCCTCTACCTGGATGATCGCGGTGAGGATCCGGTCCTGGCCGAGCTCCCCGAGAACATGGTCGAGGAGGTCGCGATCGCGCGGCAGCAGCTCGTGGAACAGGTCTGCGAGACGGACGACGTCCTCCTGCAGAAGTTCTTCGACGGCACCGAGATCAGCGAGGACGAGCTTGTGGTCGCCCTCCGGGCGGCGACGCTGACCGGAAGGCTCGTGCCGGTGTTCTGCGGCGCGGCGCTCAAGAACAAGGGCGTGCAGCCGCTGTTGGACGCAATCGTGACGTACCTGCCGTCCCCGCTCGACGTACCCCCAATCGTGGGGACCGAGCCGGGGACCGACAACCCGGTCGTCCGGCACGCGAGTGACGACGAGCCCTTCTCGGCGTTGGCGTTCAAGATCGTGACGGATCCGTTCGCGGGCAAGCTCACGTATTTCCGGGTGTATTCGGGGCACGTGACCGCTGGTTCGTACGCGGAGAACACCACGAAGGGGCGTCGTGAGCGGCTTGGGCGGCTTGTCCGCATGCACGCCAACAATCGCGAGGACGTGGACGAGGTATTTGCGGGGGAGATCGCGGCGGCAATCGGGTTGAAGGAAACGACGACTGGCGACACGTTGTCGGATGAGTCGCGTCCGGTGATCCTTGAGGCCATCACGTTCCCCGAGCCGGTCATCAGTCAGGCGATCGAACCCAAGACGAAGAGCGACCAGGACAAGATGGGTCTTGCCCTCGCGCGCCTTTCCGAGGAAGACCCGACATTTCGGGCCTCGACAGATCGCGAGACCGGCCAGACCGTCATCGAGGGCATGGGCGAGCTGCATCTCGAGGTCATCGTCGACCGGATGCTGCGCGAGTTCAAGGTCGAGGCGAATGTCGGCAAGCCGCAGGTCGCCTACAAGGAGACGATCGCGCGTCGCGTGCAGCAGGAGGGGCGGTTCATCCGCCAGACCGGCGGCAAGGGGCAGTTCGGCCATGTCTGGCTGGAGGTCGAGCCCCTCGAACGCGGTGCAGGTTTCGAGTTCGTCAGCAAGGTCGTTGGCGGTACGGTCCCCCGGGAGTACGTGCCGGCGGTAGAGGCGGGAATTCGCGGGTCCCTGGGGACGGCTGGCAGGGTCGGCTATCCTCTGGTAGACTTGCGAGCAACGCTCTTCGACGGGTCGTACCATGAGGTTGACTCGTCGGAGATGGCCTTCCAGATCGCGGCATCGATGGCGCTTAAGGCAGCCGTCGAGAAGGCCGGGGCGGTCCTCCTTGAGCCGATGATGCGGGTTGAGGTAGTCGTTCCGGAGGCGTTCATGGGAGATGCAATCGGCGACTTGAACTCCAGGCGTGGGCGAATCGAGGGAATGGACTCTCGAGGGAACGCCCAGGTCATCAAGGCCATGGTTCCTCTGGCCGAAATGTTCGGATACGTCGGCAACCTGCGCTCGATCACATCGGGCCGGGGGACGTACTCGATGGAGTTTGCTCACTACGAACCAACTTCGGCATCGGTCGCGGAAACCGTTGCTGCGCGCGCCCGCCGGTAGGGGCACGCGCGGGTCCCGCGACTGGGCAGGATGGCGATCGGCGGCGGGCGCTTCAAGCGCCAGCCGATGGATCCTACTGCCCGACATTACCCATCCGGGACTGGATTGGCGACCGTCGGCGTAGGCCAGGGCTTGGCTCGCGGCAACGGTTTGCGGGAGTCGTTGTCGGGCGGCGAAGGTGTCTCGCCCGTGGGTGCCGCATGCCTCTGCGCATGGGGTCGCCGGCGCAAGGAGTCGATGAGATGGCGAAGGCAAGGTTCGAGCGGACGAAGCCCCACGTAAACGTGGGGACGATTGGGCACGTGGACCACGGCAAGACCACGCTGACGGCGGCGATCACGAAGGTGCTGTCGCTGCAGGGGCGGGCCAAGTACACGAGCTTCGCGGACATCGACAAGGCGCCTGAAGAGCGCGAGCGGGGGATCACGATCGCGATCGCCCACGTCGAGTACGAGACCGCGGCTCGCCATTACGCGCACGTGGACTGTCCCGGGCACGCTGACTACATCAAGAACATGATCACTGGTGCCGCGCAGATGGACGGCGCGATCCTGGTCGTCTCCGCGCCGGACGGGCCGATGCCGCAGACCCGGGAGCACATCCTCCTTGCGAAGCAGGTCGAGGTCCCGTCGATGGTGGTGTTCCTGAACAAGTGCGACATCATGGACGATGAGGAGCTCCTCGAGCTCGTCGAGCTCGAGGTCAGGGAATTGTTGACCAAGTACGGTTTCCCCGGCGACGATGTCGCGATAGTCCGCGGCTCGGCGCTGCAGGCACTGGAGAGCGACAGCAAGGACGCCTTGGCGCCCGAGTACGCGTCGATCCTGAAGTTGATGGAAGTCGTCGACGAGCACATCCCAATGCCCGAGCGGGCGGTTGATCGGCCCTTCCTGATGCCGATCGAAGACGTGTTCGGGATTAAGGGTCGTGGGACGGTCGTTACCGGCCGGATCGAGCGTGGCCAGGTCAAGACCAGCGAAGAGATCGAGATCGTGGGCATGGGTGCCCCGACGCGGAAGACCGTCGTGACCGGCGTGGAAATGTTCCGGAAGCTTCTGGACTTCGGGCAGGCAGGCGACAACGTTGGCTGCCTGCTGCGCGGGGTTGAGCGTGACGATGTCGAGCGGGGTCAGGTCCTGGTCAAGCCCGGGTCGATGAAGCCCCACTCGAAGTTCATGGGCCAGGTCTACGTCCTCTCCAAGGACGAGGGCGGGCGCCACTCGCCGTTCCTGCGCGGGTACCGTCCGCAGTTTTACATCCGGACCACGGACGTCACCGGCGCCGTCACCCTGCCCGAGGGCATGGAGATGGTGATGCCAGGAGATAACGTGGAGCTGGAGATCGAATTGATCGTGCCGGTGGCAGTCGAGGAAGGTCTTCGGTTCGCGATCCGCGAAGGCAGCAAGACGGTCGGCGCGGGCGTCGTCACCAAGATCCTCGCCTAGGCCCTCACTCCCATCTAGGTAGATCGAGAAGGGAATCACGCTCGTGGCGAAGCAACGCATCCGGATCCGGCTCAAGGCGTATGACCATCGGATCCTTGACCAGTCGGCCAGGCAGATCGTCGAAACAGCGCAGCGCACCGGCGCCGATGTTGCGGGGCCGGTCCCGCTGCCGACCGAGCTGAAGCGGTGGACGGTCATCCGCGGGGCGTTCATCGACAAGGACTCGCAAGAGCACTTCGAGATGAGGACGCACAAGCGCCTGATCGACGTGTTGGATCCGACCCCGAAGACGGTGGATGCGCTGATGCGCCTGAACTTGCCGGCCGGCGTGGATATCGAGATCAAGGTGTAGCGGTACCGCCCGCGCACCTCGCAAGTGGTGCAAGAGACGGGCGGGACGGCGGGAACGGATACCGATGAGTACCGGATTAATCGGACGCAAAGTGGGCATGACCCAGGTTTTCGACGGCGCGGGGAACGTCATCCCCGTGACGGTAGTCGAAGCTGGGCCATGCTGGGTCACCCAAGTCAAGACGACGGCGACGGACGGCTACGAGGCCATTCAGGTCGGTTTCGAGGAGACCCGACGGGTCGCGAAGCCGCAGGAGGGCCAGTTCCAGAAGGTCGGCGTTCGCATGCTTCGCCACCTGCGCGAATGGCGGGTCGGTGATGCGAGCGGCTACGCGGCGGGCCAGCGGCTCGATGCGAGCATCTTCGCGGCGGGCGAGATGGTCCGGGTCACCGGCATCTCGAAGGGCAAGGGCTTCCAGGGCGTCGTCAAGCGCCATGGGTTTGCGGGAGGACCGAAGACCCACGGGCAATCGGACCGCGAGCGGGCTCCCGGCTCCATCGGTTCGGGCACCACGCCCGGCCGAGTTCTCAAGGGTTTGCGGATGGCGGGCAGGATGGGTAACGAGCAGGTCACCGTTCGCGGATTGCTCGTGATCCGGGCTGACGCGCAACGCAACCTGCTGCTCATTAAGGGCGCCGTGCCTGGGCCCCGGAATGGCCTGGTCACTGTCAGCAAGGGGCTAGCCAATGCCTGAGGCGGCGCTTTTCAATGCGCAGGGCGAGCGGATCGGTTCGGTAGACCTGCGCGACGACGTGTTTGGGATTGAGCCGAACGTCGCGTTGATGTACCAGGCGGTGCAGCGCCATCTGGCGAACGCGCGGCAGGGCACTCACGACACCAAGACGCGCGGTGAGGTCACCGGCTCGACCAAGAAGATGTGGCGCCAGAAGGGCACCGGCCGGGCACGGCAGGGGTCCAAGCGTGCGCCCCATTGGCGGAAGGGTGGGGTCGTTTTCGGCCCGCACCCGCGCGAGTACCGGCAGGACCTTCCGAAGAAGATGCGGTCGGGCGCGGTTCGTTCCGCCCTGTCGGCTAGGGTCGCGTCGGGCGAGCTCGTCGTGGTCGACGCGCTACCCCATTTCGACGCGCCGTCGACCAAGACGGCTCGCCACCTCCTGGATGCGGTCGCGGTTGCGAAGTCGCGGCTCGTGGTTCTAGGGGCACCTCACGACACCTTCCGGCTTTCGTCGCGAAACTTGCCGGGAGTGCGGGTTATCACGACGGATGCATTGAACACGTACGACTTGACCCGCCACGGGCGTGTGGTCGTGACGCTGGATGCAGCCCGCCAGATCGAAGCGCGGTTGGGCTTGCCTGACGGCGTGGTTCAGGAGGGTGACGATGCCGGTCAGTGAAATCTGGGACGTGCTGCGTCGCCCGCTCGTCACCGAGAAGGGCACCGCCCTTGCGGAGACGGGCAAGTACCTCTTCGAGGTGCACATCGATGCGACCAAGGCGCAGATCAAGGGCGCTGTCGAGCGGGCGTTCTCGGTGAAGGTCGAGGCGGTTAACGTCGCGATCGTCCACGGGAAGATGCGTCGCTGGAAGCGCTGGACGGCTCGCCGTCCTGACTGGAAGAAGGCGACCGTTACGTTGAAGTCGGGCGAGCGGCTCGACCTCTTCGAGCAATAGGTCGGCTTGGGCCAGGCGAAGGAACTCAGATCATGGCAGTCCAGAATTTTCGGCCCACGTCGCCAGGTAGGCGGGGAGCGATCGGGCACTCGTTCGACGAGATTACGACCGATCGTCCCTACAAGCCGCTGACCGAGCGGCTTCAGAAGCACGCGGGCAGGAACAACCAGGGCAAGATCACCGTCAGGCATCGCGGCGGGGGCCACAAGCGCCTTTACCGAGTGATTGACTGGAAGCGAACGAAGACCGGCATTCCGGCGCGGGTCGAGACGGTCGAGTACGACCCGAACCGAACCGCCCGCATCGCCCTCGTCTGCTATGAGGACGGCATCCGTCGCTACATTCTCGCTCCGGTCGGTCTTCGGGTGGGTGACCTGCTGCGGAATGGTCCGGGGTCTGAGATTCGTCCGGGCAATGCCATGCCGCTGAGCGCGATGCCTATCGGGACGGTCATTCACAACATCGAGCTGCACCCTGGCCGCGGCGGCCAGATCGTCCGGGCGGCCGGCACGTCAGCGCAACTGATGGCGAAGGACGCGGGGTTCGCGACGGTTCGATTGCCGTCTGGTGAGTTGCGCAAGGTCCACGTGACCTGCACGGCGTGCATCGGGCAGCTCGGGAACGTCGACCACAAGAATGTCAAACTAGGCAAGGCCGGCCGGTCCCGGTGGTTGGGTCGCAGGCCGTCCGTTCGCGGATCGGCGATGAACCCGACTGACCACCCGCACGGTGGTGGCGAGGGTAAGGCGCCGGTGGGCGGCCACCCGAAGACCCCGTGGGGCAAGCCGGCACTCGGACTCCGGACGCGTCGCCGGAAGGCAAGCGACCGGTTGATCATCAGCCGTCCGCGCGACCGGCGGCGCCGGTAGTTTCGCAGGCGCGCAGGAAAGGGAAGGTCAACGGTGTCCCGATCGATCAAGAAGGGTCCGTACGTCGATACGCGGTTGCTATCGCGGATCGAGGTCATGCGTCGCGCGAACGAGAAGCGCGTGTTGAAGACGTGGTCGCGCGACTCGACCATCTTCCCGCAGATGGTGGGTTTCACCATCGCGGTGCACGATGGGCGGCGTCATGTCCCGGTGCTGGTTTCCGAAAACATGGTGGGCCACAAGCTCGGCGAGTTCGCGCCGACGCGCACGTTCCGTGGGCACGTGAAGTCGGAACGCTCGAGTCGATAGGGCGAGCGGGTCGGCGATCGGGCGGAGTGGAGTAGACGATGCAGGTACGAGCGATGGCGCGCGGGGTACGTATGTCCCCGCACAAGGCCCAACTGGTCGTCGAGGCCATTCGCGGGCGCTCGGTTCAGGAGGCGGTCGCCTTCCTCGAGACTTCTCCGAAGGCGGTGTCCGAGGTCGTGCTCAAGGTCGTGAAGTCGGCGCTTGCGAACGCCTCAAACAACTTCAATCTGAACCCGGAGCGCATGGTGATCGTGGCGGCCACTGCGGACAAGGGTTCGACGCTTCCCCGGCGCATGCGGCCGAGGGCGCGCGGGCAGGCCGGCGTGATCGAGAAGAAGACCACCCATATCTGCGTCATCGTCAGCAATGAACACGAGGCGCGCTTGAGCGGGTACCGGCGACGGCCGGCGTAGCGCCGGGGACGGTGGCGACTGCAACGTCGCTGCCATTACTTGAGGAACGAACGTGGGCCAGAAGGTACATCCGATCGGCTTCCGACTGGGCATCATCCGGGACTGGGAGAGCAAGTGGTACGCCGACAAGAAGACGTACACCCAACTCCTGACCGAGGATCTTGCAATCCGCGGGATGATCGACAAGCGCCTTGCGAACGCAAGCGTGTCCCGGGTCGAGATCGAGCGCAGCCTGAATGAGGTGAAGGTCACGATCCATACGGCGAAGCCGGGGATCGTGATCGGCAAGCAGGGCGCCTCGGTCGAGGACCTCCGGAAGCAGCTCGAGCTGCGCACCGGAAAGAAGGCGCGGGTCAACATCATGGAGATCCGCAATCCTGAGGTGGACGCTCGCCTCGTCGCCCGGAGCATCGCTGAGCAGCTCGAGCGCCGGGTCGCGTTCCGCCGCGCCATGAAGCAGGCGGTACAGCGGGCCGAGCGGATGGGTGCACGCGGGATTCGCATTCGGGTTGGCGGCAGGCTTGGCGGGTCGGAGATGGCTCGGGCCGACAAGGACTCGTCTGGCAAGGTGCCGTTGCACACGCTCCGCGCCGACATCGACTACGGTCTCTCGGAGGCCCGGACGACGTACGGACGAATCGGCGTGAAGGTCTGGATCTATCGCGGCGACGTCGCTCCTGGCCAGAAGGCGGTAGACCTCGCGACCCAGGATCGGCCTCGTCCGCTGGATCGTGGGCCTCGGCCTGGCGGTATGGGCGGGCCTCGCCCTGGCGGTTTCGGCGGGCCGCGCGGTGGCGGCGGGCGCGGTGGACCGGGTGGCGGTCGTCCAGGCGTGGGGCGTGGCGCCCCGCGGTAAGCGGGCCATGCCTTCGCGCAGGGCGCTCGTCCGACTGGACGGCGCGGGTGAGGAGTCCAGACGGCAATGTTGATGCCGAAGCGTGTCAAGTATCGGCGGATGCACCGCGGCAACATGCGGGGCGCCGCGACTCGGGGCAACACGATTGCCTTCGGGCAGTTCGCGTTGCAGGCGCTCGAGCCTTGCTGGATGGACAGTCGGCAGATCGAGGCGGCTCGTGTCGCGATGACCCGGTCGATGCGCCGTGGCGGCAAGGTGTGGATCCGCGTGTTCCCGGACAAGTCCGTGACCGCGAAACCCGCCGAGACGCGCATGGGGAGCGGCAAGGGCGCGCCGGACCATTGGGTTTGCGTTGTCCAGACGGGTCGGATCTTGTTCGAGGTCGATGGCGTGCGCGAGGACGTTGCGCGGGCCGCGATGCGGCTGGCGCAGTTCAAGCTGCCCGTGCGCACCCGGTTCGTGACGCGTGGCGAAATCGTGTCGGCGGAGGGCGTCGACGAGGCGACCGATGACGGCGAGGCCGTCGTGGTGGAGGCTGAGTGATGGCATCGCTGGCAGCGCCGCTCCGCGCGCTGGATACCTCGGAGTTGTCGACGCGCCTGTCGGAAAAGCGGCGGGAGCTGTTCAACCTCCGGTTTCAGGTGGCGACGCGAAAGTTGGCGAACTACAACCTGCTCCGCCAGGTGCGGCGAGAGATCGCGCGCATCCAGACCGTCATGGTCGAGGCTCGGACGGGCGGCGCGTAGCTGGTGTCGTCGGGTTCGCCCGGCGGGGCGTCCCTTATGGAGTGCATTGGGTGAACGAAGGTCGCAAGGTTCTTGTTGGTCGGGTCGTCGGCGACAAGATGCAGAAGACGATCGTGGTCGCGGTCCAGTACCTGCGTCGTAATCGGCTGTACCACCGCATGGTGGTCCACACGAAGAAGTTCATGGTTCACGACGCGGAGGGCGCCGCGGTGGTCGGTGACAAGGTTCGGATCCGAGAGAGCCGGCCGATCAGTCGACACAAGCACTTCGTTCTGGTCGACATCACCGAGAGCATCGTGGCGCGCGGTCATAGCGTGAAGCTGCCTGCCACGCCGGCGCCGATCGTTGATGGCGGCGTCTAGGCACGCGGTGTCGGGCGGGGTGCAAACCCGTCCGCGGAGGGTCTCTCCATGATTCAAGTTCAAACGCGTCTGCGGTGTGCGGACAACAGTGGCGCGCGGGAGCTGATGTGCATCCGCGTGCTCGACGGTTCTTCCAAGCGGTATGCCGGGATCGGTGACACGATCGTCGCAGCCGTAAAGGAAGCGGCGCCGGGTGCCGGCGTCAAGAAGGGCGATGTCGTTCGCGCGGTCGTGGTCCGGGTGAAGAAGGAGTTCGGGCGTCCGGACGGTTCTCACATTCGGTTCGACGACAACGCGGCGGTGGTGCTAGGTCCGCAGGGCAATCCTCGCGGGACTCGCATCTTTGGCCCGGTCGCGCGTGAGCTCCGCGAAAAGAACTTCATGAAGGTGATCTCGCTCGCGCCCGAGGTGCTCTAGGCGAGTGCCATGGCGGTCGGTGGCTGCGCCGGCGACCGCATTCGGAACAGGGGGACAGGACGATGGCCGCAAGGGTGGTCAAGAACGACACGGTGGTCGTCGTCACGGGACGTGATCGTGGCACGGAAGGCAAGGTCACGCGGGTCTTGGTTGACCAGGGCCGCGTGGTCGTGGAAGGTGTGAACACTCGCATCCGGCACGTCAAGGCGAAGCAGCCTGGCCAGCCGGCGGGTCGGGTCGAGTTCTTTGCGCCCGTGGCGGTATCAAACGTCGCGGTCGTATGCCCGTCTTGCAAGCGTGGCGTCCGTCTGGGAGCGAAGTTCCTCGCGGATGGGACGAAGGTCAGGGTCTGCCGTTCGTGTGGCGACGTGATTGAGAAGCCTGAGTGGCAGAAGGTGCCCAGCAATGGCTGATCGCAAGGCCGGCGGCGCGAAGGGCGGTGCGTCCAAGGGCGCCCAGGGCAAGCGTGGGCTGCCGGCGAAGGGTGGCAAGTCCGCTTCGCAGGGGCCACGTGGCGTGCCCGTGGCGGCCCCGTCGCGCACGGCGCGTGGTGCAGGGCAGCGGCGGACGCCGCGTGACCTGCCCCCAGTGCCCACCGGCGCACGCGAGATCCCGCGCTTGCGCGTGCGCTTCGATGCGGAGATCAAGTCCCAGCTCGTGAAGGAGTTCAGCTACAAGAGCATCATGCAGGTGCCTTCGCTGAACAAGGTCGTCGTGAACATCGGGCTTGGTGAGGCGTTGACGAACGCGAACGCGATGCAGAGCGCGGTCGGCGACCTGGAGGCCATCACCGGTCAGAAGGTGATGGTGACCAAGGCCAAGCGCTCGATCTCCCAGTTCCGCTTGCGGCAGGGACAGCAGATCGGGTGCATGGTGACGCTGCGCGGGGCACGGATGTACGACTTTGTCGACAAGTTGTTCAGCATTGCGCTCCCGCGCGTGCGGGATTTCAGCGGAGTGTCCCCCGATTCGTTCGACGGCCGGGGAAACTACACGCTGGGTGTCCGCGAGCAACTGATCTTCCCGGAGATCCAGTACGACGAGATCGACCGGCTTCGCGGGATGGAAATCGTGATCGTGACGACCGCGTTGAGCGATGCCGAGGGTCGTCGACTGCTTGAGCTGCTTGGGATGCCGTTCCGGAAGGATGCGGCCCCGGGCTCGGCACGGGCATCGCGGTAGTTACAGGCCAGTGGCCGGCGGCTGATCGTCAAGGAACGTGAGACGTGGCGAAGAAGTGCAAGATCGAGAAGGCGAAGCGTCCGGCGAAGTGGGCCGTCCAGGCCCACAACCGCTGCGGTCGCTGCGGTCGCCCGCGAGCGTTCATGCGCCGGTTTGGCGTGTGCCGCGTGTGCTTCCGCGAGTTGGCGCTGGTCGGCCAGTTGCCCGGCATCGTCAAGTCAAGCTGGTAGGGGCTTGCCGGCCGCCCGCGCGGCGGGCGAGTTCGGGCTCAGGAGGCGTTCGACCATGATGACCGACCCAATCGCGGACATGCTTACGCGACTGCGCAATGCGTCGCAAGCACGTCACGCGAGCACGACCATGCCGGCATCGCGCCTCAAGGCGCGGATTGCCGAGATCCTTGTGGCCGAGGGCTACATCTCGGGTTTCGAGGTGTTGCCGGAGGGCCCTCAGGGGTCAATCGTTGTCCGCCTGAGGTACGACGATCAGCGCCAACCGGCCCTGATCGGATTGACGCGGGTGAGCAAGCCCGGGCTTCGGGTGTATCGCGGGCATGACCGGATTCCGCGGGTTCTTGGGGGCCTCGGGACCGTGATCCTGTCGACCCCGAAGGGGTTGATGACCGGGCGCCAGGCTTGGCGTGACGGCATCGGCGGCGAGGTGCTCGCTTACGTCTGGTAGCAGGATCGCGGGCGAGTTCGCCGTCCGCGTGCGGGGTAGATGAGATGTCCCGAATCGGCAAGCAGCCAATCACCGTCCCGGCCGGCGTCGAGATTTCGCTCGAACCCGGAAGGGTCGGAGTTACCGGTCCCAGGGGTGCGCTCGTCCAAGTGATTCCGATCTCGATCGGGGTCCGGGTCGAGGAGGGGCGGGTTTTCGTGTCGCGTCCTTCTGACGACAAGCAGCAGCGGTCGCTTCACGGACTCGCGCGCACGCTTATCTCGAACATGGTGGTGGGCGTCAGCACCGGGTATCGGCGGACGCTCGACATTTCGGGCGTTGGCTATCGCGTAGCGAAGCTCGGCCCCAGGTTGTCGTTTCAGGTTGGGTACTCCCATCCGGTCGACGTCGTGCCACCGGCAGGCATTTCCTTCGAGGTCGAGACGCCGACACGCTTCCACGTGGCGGGCGCCGACAAGCAGCTGGTCGGGCAGATCGCCGCGGACCTGCGTCGGATCAAGCCTCCCGAGCCGTACCTTGGCAAGGGGATCCGGTACACCGAAGAGCGCATCCGGCGTAAGGCCGGCAAGTCCGGCAAGGCCGGCGGGAAGAAGTAGGCGGTTGCCGAAATGATCAGGAAGCGCAACAGCGTCCAGGCACGCCAGAAGCGGCATCGTCGCCTTCGTTCCCGCTTGGGGGGTACGGCCGAGCGTCCTCGCTTGGCCGTGTTCCGGAGCAACCGGTTCACCTATGCCCAGGTCATCGATGACGAGTCGGGGACGACGCTTGCTTCGGCCTCGAGCCGGGAGGCGGCGGTCCTGTCCGCGGACGTCGAGGCGGGCAAGGTCGCTGGTGCGGCGCAGGTCGGTCGCCTGGTCGCGGAGCGGGCGTTGGCGGCAAGCGTCACCCGCGTCGTCTTTGATCGTGGGGGCAACCTCTATCACGGTCGTGTCCGAATGCTTGCCGACGCAGCGCGCGCGGCCGGCCTCGAGTTCTAGGAGTTCGCGATGCCTCAATTCGACACGAACCGCATGGATATCAAGGAGCGCATGGTTTCGCTCAATCGATGCTCCAAGGTGGTGAAGGGCGGACGGCGGTTCAGCTACGCGGCCATCATGGTTGTCGGGGACGGCCAGGGGCACGTGGGCGTCGGGATGGGGAAGGCGAGGGAGACGCCTGAGGCGATCCGCAAGGGCATCGAGCAGGCGAAGAAGTCGATGTTTCGGGTGCCTGTCGCGGGTAGCACCATCCCCCACGAGGTTCTCGTGAGCTACGGCGCCGCCAAGGTCTTGCTGAAGCCCGCTTCGCCCGGTACGGGCGTCATCGCGGGAGGGGCAGTCCGTGCGGTCGTCGAGGCCGCCGGGATCACTGACATCCTCAGCAAGTCCCTCGGTTCGTCGAACAAGGTGAACGTGGTACGGGCGACCGAGGCCGCGCTGCGCAAGTTGGTCACCCCCGAACAGGTTGCTCGACGGATCGGGCGTCGCGTTGGTGCCGGTCGGACGATCGCGCCGGCGGCCGGGGAGTAGCAGGATGGCTGGTCGGTTGCGCGTTACCTACCGCAAGAGCACCATCGGGTACAGCGAGCGCCAGAAGCGGACGGTCCAGTCGCTTGGCTTGCGCCGGCTCGGGCAGCAGGTTGAGCTAGAGGACACGTCGACGGTGCGAGGCATGGTCTTCCATGTGAAGCACCTCGTCACCGTCGAGGTGGTCGAAACCGTCGCCTCGGCTGCAGAGTAGCGGGTTGCCCGTTCACCGGGCACCGGAAGACAAGCGATGAAGGTTCACGAGTTGCGCCCGGGTGCGGGTGTTCGCAGGAAGGCTAAGCGGGTCGGCCGCGGCCATGGTTCCGGCAAGGTGAAGACGTCCGGGCGGGGCACAAAGGGCCAGAACTCGCGCGCGGGTTCCGGGCCGAAGGCCTTCTTCGCCGGTGGGCAGAACCCGTGGACGATGAAGGTCCCGCAGAAGCGGGGCTTTAGCCGTGCACGCTTCCGGGTCGATGCTCAGGTCGTCAATATCGAGGACCTCGAGGCCGCCTTCGCTTCCGGCGACGAGGTGACGATCAAGTCGCTGGCGTCGTTGGGTCTGATCGCCGACGGTTCCGGACGTACTCCCGTGAAGTTGCTCGGGAACGGTTCATTGTCTAAGGCCCTCACGGTCCGGATCCACCGGTCTTCCCGCAGTGCCGCCGAGGCGGTCGTGGTCGCTGGTGGCGTGATCGAGCTGAGCCCGCCAGTGTGGGAGCGGTCGCGAAACGTATCCGAGCGGTTGGTCGCCCAAGGCGGCGCCGAGTAGCGATCGCGAGGTGAGCTCCGGGCATCCCGGGGTTCGCCGCCATGGCATGGGGGCGTGACTGGTGTTTGACGCCGTACTTCGCGCCTTCCGCCTTCCCGACGTGCGGCGGAAGCTGGTCTTCACGTTGGGGCTCCTGGCGGTATTCCGGATCGTTGCCCACGTACCCCTCCCAGGGGTGCAGATCGAGAACCTTCGCGGGCTTCTCGAGCGCAACCAACTCCTCGGGATGCTGGACCTCTTCTCGGGCGGGTCGCTGACGACCTTCTCGATCGCGGCGCTCGGCGTATACCCCTACATCACCGCGCAGATCGTGATGCAGGTGCTCGCGCCCGTGATCCCTCAGCTCCAAGACCTCCAGAAGGAGGGCGAGGCTGGCCGGATGCGGGTGGCTCAGTACACGCGCCTGCTTGCGGTGCCGTTCTCGGTGTTGCAGGCATACGCGCAGGGCACGCTCCTCGCGCGTGAAGGCATCCTCGAGAACTTCGGGCTCGGCGGCGCAGGGACGCTCCTTCCGACCGTGTCAATGGTATTGACCCTGACGGCCGGAACCATGTTCCTGGTCTGGCTCGGCGAGTTGATCACCGAGAAGGGTGTCGGGAACGGCATGAGCCTGATCATCTTTGCTGGGATCATCGCGCGATTGCCGGCGTCAATCGCGCAGTCGTTCGCGTCCGGCATCGGCGTGCTCAGCGTCGTTGGTCTCGGATTGATCGGGATCGCGATGGTCGGGGCGATCATTTACATCAACGAGGGCCAGCGCCGGATCATGGTGCAGTATGCGAAGCGAATTCGCGGTAACCGCGTGTTTGGCGGTACCAGCACGTACATCCCGCTGCGCGTGAACTCGTCGGGCATGATCCCGCTCATCTTCGCGATGAGCATCATGTTGATCCCGGGGACGATCGCGACCTATTTCACTGCCGCCGAGACGGACGTCGTGCGCAATGTGGCCACGTTTATCGCGGAGGTGTTCAACTCCACGGGCTTCGTGTACTGGATGCTGTATTTCTGGCTCGTAGTCGGGTTTACGTACTTCTATACGGCCGTCGTGTTCCAACAGCAGAACCTCCCCGAGACCTTGCAGAAGCAGGGGGGGTTCATCCCTGGTATCCGCGCTGGAAGGCCGACGGCTGATTACCTGAATCGTGTGCTCAATCGAATCACGCTACTTGGAGCGGTTTTCCTGGGAGTGGTCGCCATCGCCCCGTACCTCGCGGGTGTGATCGTGCGCGACCAGGGGGTGACGACGCTGTCAAGCACCGGCATCCTGATCGTCGTCGGGGTTGTCCTGGACACGATGAAGCAGCTTGAGGCGCAGCTCATGATGCGCCAGTACGAGGGCTTCATCCGGTGATCCTGACCCTCATGGGGGCGCCAGGATCCGGAAAGGGCACCCAAGGCAGGCAGTTGGCCCGTGCGCTCGGTGTGGCGTACGTCGCCAGCGGCGACCTGATCCGGCGGGCGATGGCGGAGCGCACGGCGTGGGGCGAGGAAGTCAGGTCGTGCATCGACCAGGGGCTGTACGTTCCGGACGAGTCAATCGTGCCCGCGTTTCTCTCGACGTTGCGCGCTTCGCAGGCGGTATCGGCCGTGGGCGCGGTACTAGACGGATTTCCTCGAACGACCGAACAGGCTTCGGCTCTCGACGAGGCTTCGCGGTCGCTCGGGTTCTCTCACCAACCGGTCGCGCTCGTGCTTGAAGTCCCTGAGGACGTGTTGGTCTCCCGGCTGTCCGGTCGATGGCTCTGTCGCGGATGCCACGCGACATACAACGTGCAGTCCCATCCTCCGCATTCTGCCGGTGTATGTGATGCTTGTGGTCAAGCACTTGAGCAGCGAGTGGATGACCGTCGAGATACGATCCAGCAGCGCTTGGCGATCTTTCGTGACAGCACCTCGCCGGTTTTGGCGTTCTATGGCGCGCGCGGTGGACTCGTCCGCGTGGACGGGAACCAGTCCGAGCAGGCCGTTGGCGCGGCACTGCTGGTCGCCGCGAGATCACGCGCAAGTGGATAAACTTGATCTCCGTATCTGGTAGACTGAGTGACTGGTTTGGCCAGTCGTTCGTGGCGCGGCTAGCTTGCCGCGCTTCGCCTGCGTCGCAGGCGGTGAGGGGCGAGTCGTGAAGGTCTCCGCGTCCGTCAAGCGTCGGTGCGAGAAGTGTCGGGTGATCAAGCGCCATGGCGCGGTCATGATCATTTGCCCCGACCCGAAGCACAAGCAGAAGCAGGGCTAACGCCCTTTGCCCCCGGACCCGGTCCGCAGGGGCGCCACCCGAGAGGCTAGTTGGACGATGGCGAGGATTGCGGGGATAGACATCCCACGCGAGAAGCACGTCGGGATCTCGTTGACCTACATTTTTGGCGTAGGTCGGACGCTGGCCCGGCGCACCCTCCAGACCTGCCGGATCGACCCGCGGCGGAAGGTCAGCTCACTGGCCGAGGAGGAGGTCAATCGCCTGCGCGAGATGGTCGAGCGTCAGCTCGTCGTCGAGGGCGACCTTCGTCGGGAGATTCGACAGAACATCCAGCGTCTCATGGACATTGGCTGCTATCGCGGCCAGCGTCACCGTCGAGGCCTTCCGATGCGTGGCCAACGGACCCGGACGAATGCCCGGACGCGCCGTGGGCCGAAGAAGACGGTAGGCTCGCGGAAAAAGGCGGCCCGGAAGTAGGCCGATGCCGCCTGACGGCGGTGCCAACCTCGTGCGCGCGGCGCTTGTCGCACCTCGCGCCGCGATGCCAGGAGAGTTCGGAGCGGTATGGCCGACCGGAAGCGTGGTAACGCCCGCCAGAAGAGGCGTGAGCGCAAGAGCGTGCCAAAGGGGCAAGCTCATATCCAATCGACGTTCAACAACACGATCGTGACGATCACCGACCCCACCGGTAACCCGGTTTCTTGGGGCACGGGCGGCGCGGGCGGGTTCAAGGGTTCGCGCAAGGCCACGCCATACGCTGCGGGCGTGACCGCAGAGGGCGCGGCCCGGCGCGCAATGGAGCACGGCATGCGGGCCGTGGAGGTCTTCGTCCGGGGTCCTGGTCAGGGTCGCGAGTCCGCGATCCGCTCGCTCCAGTCCGCCGGGCTTGCGGTGACCTCCATCACGGATGTCACGCCGATGCCGCACAACGGGCCCAGGCCCCCGAAGCGTCGGCGCGTCTAGATCTGGTCCGGGGGCGGCTGGCCAGCCCCTGCGGGATTCATCCCGCGCATCGTGGCCGGGCGACGACCTTCAAGGGACCGGGCGAGCCCGGGAGCATGTCCGCGGTCGATGGCCCTTGCGGGCGTCGTCTTCAGCCTCGCGGGCAGGTCGTTTGCAAGACGCCGTGGTTGGGCAACCGCAGGCGGGACGAGGAAGGGTCGGCGAGATCGCTGACCGAGGGATCCAATGGCACGGTATACGGGTCCAGTCTGCAAGTTATGCCGTCGGGAAGGCGTGAAGCTGTTCCTGAAGGCCGAGCGTTGCGTCACAAAGTGCACGCTTGATCGTCGACCCACGCCTCCGGGGCCGCAGGGCACGGGTCGGCGTCGTCGGCCGACGGAGTTCGCGCTCCAGTGGCGCGAGAAGCAGAAGCTTCGCCGGGCGTACGGGGTCCTGGAGGCGCAGTTCCGTCGTCACTTCCGTGAGGCGGTCAGGCGTTCGGGATCGACCGGCATCAACATCCTCCAGATCCTTGAGAGCCGGCTTGACAACATCGTGTACCGCGCGGGCTTCGCTGGATCTCGCGCCCAGGCGCGCCAGCTCGTTTGCCACGGGCATTTCGCGCTGAACGGCCGCAAGACGGACATCCCGTCAGCGCTCGTAGGCCCGGGCGACGTGGTCTCAGTGCGGGAGGGTTCCCGTCAAGTCGAGGTCGTCGTTCAGTCGCTGGCGGGGTCCAGCGGTCGCCACACCCACGCCTGGCTGTCCGTACTCCCTGAGGCGATGTCCGTGCGACTGAACGCACTGCCGCTTCGGACCGAGATTGACACGCTGGTCACCGAGCAGTTGGTCGTCGAGTTCTACGCCCGGTAGCGTGCCGGGAACCATTGCAGTGCGAGGGCAGTTGTCGCGAATGGGCAACTGCCGCTGCCGGCGCCGGCGTTTCGCGAGCGGGGGGGAACCCTGCTTGCGCGCGTCACGACGCCGGCCGGTTGAGGAGGCGCGTTCCACGTGAACGAACAGGATACGCAACCCACGATCCGCCGGGTTGAGCCGGGCGTGGAGTTCTCCAGCGACCCGCATTATGGCGAGTTCGTGCTGGAGCCGTTGCAGCGCGGGTTCGGGCAGACGATCGGAAACGCGATGCGTCGCGTCCTTTTGAGTTCGCTTCCCGGAGCGGCGATTAGCGCGGTTCGCATTGATGGCGTGATGCACGAGTTCTCCAGCGTCCCGAACGTGACGGAGGACGTGACCCAGATCGTCCTGAACCTGAAGCGCGTTCGCGTTCGCAGCTTCTCGTCGGAGCCGGTCGTCGCCCGCCTTTCCGCTCCAGGCCCGGGCGTCGTCCGGGCTGAGCACGTGACCTGGCCCGACACCGTCGAGGTCGTCAACGGGGACCAGGTGATCGCGACCCTTGACAACGAGCAGGCCCAGCTCTCGCTGGAATTGACGGTGTCGAAGGGATGGGGATTCGTTGAGGGGCATCCCCGCGAGGACGCGCCGATTGGCGAGATTCCCGTCGACCAGATCTATACGCCCGTCAGAAAAGTCGAGTACCACGTCGCGCCCGCGCGGATCGGCGTTAACGTGGATCGCGACCGTCTGAATCTCCGGGTTTGGACGGATGGCTCGATCACGCCGGAGGGCGCCGTCGTTGAGGCCTCCCGGATCCTGGTTCGGCAGTTCCACGTGTTCCAGCAGTTGAGCCCGGCGCTGCCCGAGGTAGAGTCGTTCTTGGCGGCGCCGGTCGTGGCCGTGGCTCCCGTCGTCGGCAACATCCCGCCGGAACTGGCGGATCTTTCGGTCGACGACCTTGAACTCTCGAACCGGACCCTGAACTGCTTGAAGCGGAACGGGATCACGCGGCTTGAGCAGTTGGCCGCGATGACGCGCGATGACCTGCTCCACCTGCGGAACTTCGGCGAGAAGTCGCTGGAGGAGCTTGAAGACAAGCTCGCGGAGCGTGGGGTGCATCCCTGGGGCGCGCCGACTGCGTCGGCTGAGGCGTTCGCTGAGGCGTAGCCTGACTGATCGTGCCACTTGGGCCGATCGCAGGGGAAAAGCAAACCATGAAGCACCAAAAGAAGGGCCGGGGGCTTGGCCTGCCGGCAGATCGTCGGCTCGCTCTCATCCGGAGCATGATGCGGTCACTCGTGCTGCACGAGGCGATCACGACGACGGAGGCCCGCGCCAAGGAAGTGCAGAGGCACGTCGAGAGTCTCGTGTCGGTTGCTCGCCAGGGCACCGTGCACGCGCGTCGGGTGGCGCTCGCCGCGCTTCCAGACGCTGGTGCGATCAATCAGCTCGTGCATGAGGTGGCGCCCCGTTACGCAACCAGGCCGGGCGGTTACACCCGTATTACTCGCGTCGGTCATCGTCGTGGCGACGGGGCGCAGTTGGCACGCCTCGAGTTCGTTCCCGTCGAGGCCTAAAGTCACTGCCTGGTCGCCCCGAGCTGGGGCCTCCCGTGATTGAGCCAATCGTTCAGGATGGCGTGGCGCCGGTGATCCGGCACCGCGCCGTCGTCGCGTATGACGGTTCGTGTTTCGAGGGGTTCCAAGCTCAGGATCGCACGGATGATCCAGCGCGGACCGTTCAATCGGTCCTCGAAGAGGCATTCCAGCGGGTGAGTGAGCCGTTCGGTCGCGTCATGGGGGCGGGTCGCACAGATAGCGGCGTACACGCGTCGGGTCAGGTCGTGCACGTTGACTTGCGTCAGCCGGTTCGGCTTTCGGCGTCTCGGCTGCGACGTGCGCTCAATGCGTGGCTTCCCGACGACGTACGCGTCCTAGGGCTCGATGTACCGCCAGATGGTTTTCATGCAAGGCACTCGGCTATCGCACGCTCGTATCGGTACCTGATCGAAAATGATGAGGTCGCGGCACCTTCCCGTCGGCGCCATGCGTGGCACGTCCGGGCGCCATTGGACGTGACGGCAATGTCTGAGGCGGCGCTCCGTCTCGTCGGAGCGCATGACTTCGTCGGGTTCGCGGCGCAGGAGTCGCGCGGATGCACCGTTCGTAACGTGTTTCGGGCGGACGTTCGCGTGATCGCCGGGCCGATGGGACCCCTGATGACCGGGCGTGAAATGGGAGCGGAAATCTGGCAAACTTCATGGCACGCCGCGAGCGGTACCAGCGCAGGCGGCCGGTTGATTGCGATCGAGGTCGAGGCGAACGCGTTCCTGCGCCATATGGTGCGCCGGATCGTCGGTTCACTCGTCCGTGTCGGATTGGGACGGTCGGTGTCTGGTGACATCGCGGCGGTCCTCGCCCGGCGCGAGAAGGCCGGCGCCGGGCCGACCGCTCCCGCGCATGGCCTTGACCTTTACAGCGTCGCGTATCGTGACGCGAGCATGGTGAGCGTGGGTCGGCTCGAGATGGCCCAAGAGTGACGACGATGAAGACGTATTCCCCGAAGGCGGCCGAACTTCAGGCGGCATGGTGGGTCGTTGATGCCGAGGGGCTTATTCTGGGACGCCTCGCGAGTGTGATTGCGGCACGCCTCCGTGGCAAGGACAAGCCGACGTACGCGCCACACATGGACGGGGGCGACTTTGTCGTGATCGTCAATGCTTCCAAGATCCGGGTCACCGGGACGCGTCTTGATAGCAAGATGTACGTGCGTCACAGCGGTTATCCGGGAGGGTTCCGTTCGGAACCTTTGAGGCAGCTTCTCGGCCGGAACCCCGGCCGCGTGATCGAGAAGGCCATTCAGGGAATGCTCCCGAAGGGCGCTCTTGGCCACCAGATCATCCGCAAGTTGAAGGTATATCCCGGCGCCAACCACCCTCATGCGAGCCAGCAGCCGCGTGCGTGGGCACTTGGTCCGGCGACGATCGGTGGCAGCGAGGGCTAACATGACCGCAACGGCGCAGCGCTATTTCTACGGCCTTGGACGTCGCAAGTGCGCGATCGCGCGTGTGCGTCTTTACCCCGGTGATGGATCGATCGTCATCAACGGTCGGACCGCGCAGGATTATTTCGGTCGCGCGGCGCTGACGGCGGCCGTCATCGGTCCGCTGCGCGCAGTGGATGCCGTGGGACGCTTTAATGTCGTGGCGAAGGTCCTGGGCGGGGGCGTGTCCGGCCAGGCCGACGCGGTGTCGCTTGGGATCGCGCGCGCCCTCCTCGTTCTTGACGAGGGGAACCGCGTGCCGCTTCGCGCTGAGAAGCTCTTGACGCGCGATGCGCGGGTCAAGGAGCGGAAGAAGCCGGGCCTGAAGCGTGCGCGTCGCGCGCCGCAGTACACGAAGCGCTAGTCGGCTCTGGTTGTGTCGAGACTGGACGAGGGGCGGTGCAGAAATGCACCGCCCCTCGTCTCTTTGCCGCTCGGAAGCGTGCCTCGATCCGTCCTGTTCACGCGGTGTGGTGTGTTCGAAGTGGTGGCGTGGTGTCGCCCAGTGTTTGGCGCGTCCCGTTCCTCGTCGTGGAGGGGAAGCGGTCGGCGCCTCGTTCGGGACCGGTCATGGTGCTCGGCGGACGGGTCCCAAGGAGCGCGAGTGGTCCGGCCCTGGTGCGAGCGTGTGGTTACTGCGCATGCACCGCACCGCACGACGCGACATCCATCCGCAGCCGTGACGAAACCAGTCAGGGGCGATACCCGCGTGCGCCACCGTCGCCCCTGTGGCCCAAGGCAGCGCGATCCTCGCTGCGTGGCGGTCATCCGCCGAGAATGGTGGCAATCGCCCGTGACGCGCCCTTGACGACGGTTGACACGATGTTCGAGAGTGGCGACAGGATGAGGCCGAGCGGGTCGATGCGGATGATTGACGGGGCGAATATGAGGAGAAGCAGAATGCCGGGGCCGAACCTCTCGATATTGGCGAGGGGCCTGGCGGCACGACCGGGCAGGAGGCCGACGGCGACCCCGAACCCATCGAGCGGGGGCAGCGGGATCAGGTTGAACGCGGCGAGCGTGGTGTTGACCACGACCAGCGCGCTGAGTAGCAACGCGACCGGATCGGGCATCGGGATGTTGGTGGCAACGGCATATCGCAGGAATGACTCGGAAGTGACGGCGAGGAGCACGTTGCTGGCCGGACCCGCCGCCGAAACGAGTGCCATCCCGCGGCGCCCGCCTTTGAGCGCCCATGGTTGGAATGGAACGGGCTTGCCCCAACCGATCCCCGGCACCCCCGTGAAAATCACCACGAGCAGGAGCACCGTGCCGAGCGGATCGAGGTGGCTGAGCGGGTTCAGGGTCAGCCGACCTGCCTTGCGCGCGGTCTCATCCCCTAGCGCATAGGCTGCCGCCGCGTGGCTGAACTCGTGAATGGTGATTGCTGCGGTGAGGGCGGTGAGCAATGCCACGATCTTGACCACGTCCGGCATGGAATGTCCCTTCGCGAATGCCGGGTCGGCGATCCCCGGTGAAGCGCCCGGACCAATGGTCCAGGCGCTTCAGAGGCACGGTGTCAGGTGAGCGGTTCACCGACAGGGACTGAATCGCGAGCTTCGTTCGCGACGAGGTGCACTGCGGACCAAGCGAACCCTCTTGACGTAAAGGCGTACGGGGAGGTTACCCACCGACGCGCGCCGTTCTCGACGAGGTACACGCGATCATCGGCGCCTTTCACGAGCGCCCCATCGTTGATCGCGACCGGGATCATGCGAATGACCTGGTCTGGCGCATCGACTGCTCCGGCGTCACCGTCCGGGAGCCACTGCCGGACGCCGCCGGCAATCGCGTAGGTTGCGCCCGTCGAGGACCGAACTATCGAGCCGTCGGTCAGTGTCGGCAGGTCAGGTCCGAGAGGGAGGCGCGCAAGGTCTGTCTCAGCCAGTGGGACGGGCATGCGGGAACCGAGACCGAGTCGGGCAAAGGTGATCGGGTCGGGCACCCAGCGACGCTTGCCGTCGATCAGGACAAAGGCCTTCCCTGACGAGACATCCCTGACGACATCTCCGCCGATCCGGTCTGCCGGTGACGAGGCGAAATGCCGAACCACGTCGCGAAACGCGTAGAGGCGATTGTCCTTCGAGCCGGCGTACGCGGTGCCATCCGGGCCGATGGTGACCGCGGAGTCGATCGCGTCGAGCGCACGGAAGGTACTCAGGCGCTTGCCCGTCGCGTCGAAGGCGTAAAGGGTCGCGTCTCCGGATCCAATGTAAACGTTGCCGTTCGCGTCGACGGCAGGTGCTGACTGGACCGTCGCGCCGGTCTTCACCGTCCAGGCAGTCGTCCCGTCAGCAGTGATCGCGACGACCCGGCCGTCATCCACGCCGATGATCGTGGTGCCATCGGCGCTGACGGCGGGCATGGACCGCATGCGGACGCCGAGTGACTTGCGCCACAGGATGGCACCGTTGCTGCCGTCGACCTTGATGACCTCGGTGTCGACGGCTACCGTGACGGCGGAGTCGGGACCTACCGCGGGAGCGGTCGTCGGGGCGTACGGGAGGGGTGTCGCGTACATCTGGTCGCCGTCATGGCCGAACCGGCGCAACTGCCCATCGACGGTGGCAACGAAAAGGGTGCGATCCGGGGCGATTGCCACTGAACCGACGCCGTCGGCGGGCATCGTGACGGTGCGGTCGACCGACCCATCGGGCTTGAGGGCGATCAGGCGCGCGCCGTTAGCGAGGAACCAGATCGTGCCGCTCTTGGCGATCGTGACCGCGCCGAGCACCTGGCCAAACCGGGGAGTGATCCAGGCACCGCTGCCGTCGCTGGTGTTCCAGGCCTTCACGCGCCCGAGCTGGTCACCGACGATGACCAGCGTGCCCTCGGCATTCAGGACCGGGGACCCTAGGCTGGCGGCTCCCATCCTGGACGACCACTTTTCGGCGCCGCTCGAGCTAATGGCCTGCAAGACACCACTCTTCGAGACCGCATAAACCGTGCCGTCGGCGCCGACAGCCACGGGCGCGACGACATCGTCGTCGGCACTCACTTGCCACGCGAGCGACAGGGTTCGAGGACCGGCGACCGGGAACGCGCCTGATTGTCCTGACCCGCCACGGAATGCCGTGAACGAGAGTCGATCAGTGACCGGAAGGGCGTCCGCCTGCGTGATCGAGCCAAGGGAAAGCATCGGAAACGCGACGATGATCGACACGATCACCTGTCGCGCGGGGCGACCTAGAAGCGATGTCATGATGGACCTCCAACTGAGTAACAGGTCGCAAAGAGCCGCAAGCCATGGACGCGACGGCGGGAAGCCGACTTTGTCCGTGACTTCGATGCCAATCTTGGGCGCCGTCCGCGACGATGACGACCACGCCACGCCCCGGGCCCCTTACGCCACGGACAATCCTACGACCGCAGGGGACGTACACCGCGGCCCATTCCCGTCTTGCCTGGTCTGGACCGCGGCGCCAGATCCACGAGCCAGAACTACATGACTAGACCGAAGCAGCCGCGGTGATGGACTCATCGAGAATGTCCACGAGATGCTTACCGTCCAGTTCAAGCCCCCGCTCGCGAAGACCCATGTTGATCTGGAGGAGGCACCCCGGATTCGACGCGACCACGCAAGTGGCGGCGGTAGCGCAGACATTGTCCAGTTTCGCCTCGAGGATCGTGGCGCTCATCTCGGGTTGAAGGATGTTGTAGATCCCGGCGCTACCGCAACACCTGGTGGAGTCGCGCATCTCCACGAGCGAGATGCCCGGGATGAGGGCAAGCAACTCCCGCGGCTGTGCGCGGACCCCTTGCCCATGCACCAGGTGGCACGCATCCTGGTACGTCACGGTGCGGTGCACTGGACCTAGGTTCGCCGTGACACCCACCCGAACGAGGAACTCGGCGACGTCCTCGACCTTCGCCGCGAAACTTTGGGCGCGCATCGCATAGGCCGGATCGTGGCGCAGGAGGTGGCCGTACCCCTTGAGTTGCGCCCCGCACCCTGCGGAGTTGATGACGATGGACTCGAGCCGATCAAGGCCGTGCGCCTCGAAGGCGTCGATATTTGCGCGGGCCATCGAGGCGGCGGAATCCTCGTCGCCGGCATGGGAGGCGAGGGCGCCGCAGCAGCGTTGGGTGGGAGGGATCACGACGTCGCAACCGTTGGCGGACAGGACCCGGACGGTGGCGTGGTTCGTCGGCGCGAATGCGAGGGGCATGATGCAGCCAGAGACCATGCCGACCGCAAATCGCCGGGGACCAGTCGCGGGAACGACCGCCGTCGGGGGCGCAGAGAAGAAGGCGTCGCTCAGGCGCGGTGCCATCCTTTCCATGACCGCAAGGCGCCGCGGGACGATCCCGGCACGGGCCGCGCGTTGCACGAGGGCTGGAAAAGGTGACCGTTGGTACCAGCGCACGAGGCGACCGACGAGTTCAAGGCGTCGCGGGTGGGGGAAGAGGTGCCGGAACGCGAGCGCCGTCAGGAGGCGCCGTTGCGGGGTTGCTTTGGTCTCGAGGATGGCGTGCCGGGCGGCTTCCATGACCTGCCCGAATTGCACGTTCGATGGGCAGGCGGTCTCGCAAGCGCGGCAGACGAGGCACTGGTCAAGGTGGTGCTCGACCTCGTCACTGAGCGGGAGCGTCCCTTCAGCGACGGCGCGGATCAGGTAGAGGCGCCCCCGCGGCGAGTCCGGTTCGAGGCCGTTGGCACGGTAGGTCGGACACTCGTTGAGGCACAGTCCGCAGTGCACGCACTTGACCAGTGCTTCGTAATCTTCCTCGCCGATGAATCCTTGGAGCCCTGGCGAGGGCGGCACGTGGGTCAGCGGGTCATACGGATCGATTGGCGGAGCGTGCGTAGCCGTCGACATGGTTGTGCCCTCCCGAGAGACCGGGTCGTCAGAGGCCGCCGACGTACCGGCCGGGATTGATGGTCCGATTCGGGTCAAACTCGTCGCGAATGCGCGTCATCACCCTGAAATCGGCGCGGGTGGTCCCCCATGCCAGGTCGGGAGTCTTCAAGTTGTCGGCCCCCGCCTCGATCACGCACGTGCCGCCGGCAGCGTCGGCACAGGACCGGATCTCAGCCAGGAGCGCTTGGTCAAGCTCGGACAGACCGACGTGGGCGATACCGATCCCGGCACGGGCGACCCATGTCGCACATGGGCGATCGCCAACTCGGGTGACCCGAGCCACCTCGAGCTGAAGCTGGCCCAGCTTGGACGGGAGAGCGGTGACCTTCAGGCGCGCACCTCTTACGCGGAGCGCCTCGACCCGCGCGCGCGCGGCGTCGTGATCACCACCGTTCATGGTGTGGACGGTGGTCGCTCCAGCCGCGCTGATGATCGTCGCCACCTCGCGACACTGGCGAGCCACGGCGTCCGGCCATCCGCTGCACCAGGCAGAAATGGTGGTCACCCCCTCAGCTGAAGCGTCGTCAGAGTCGCTCGTGACGTCGACCGCGCGCAGGCCGAGATTTGATCGGGCAAGGTCGAGAGCGACGACGTTCGCGGTCTCCGCCGAAGAGAACCACCCGATGACCGATGCTTCGGCACGGGGCGAGGGGTGCACCTTGAACGTGACCTCGCAAATGACCCCGAGCGTGCCAAGGCCGCCGACATGGAGCTTGTTCAGGTCGTATCCGACGACGTTCTTGACGACGCGCCCGCCGCTGCGCACGACGTCGCCGTTCGGCAGGGCGACGGTGATCCCGAGGACCAGGTCACGGGCCGACCCGTACAGGAGGCGGCTCGGGCCGGATCGGTTCGTGGCGACAATCCCGCCGACCGTGGCGCGGGCATCGACCCCGTCGAGCGCCAGGAACTGCCCGGCAGCGGCAAGGGTCGCTTGGACTTGCCCGATGGGCATCCCGGCGCCGACGGTGATGACCAAGTCAGCCGGCTCGTACTCGATAACCGAGCCCATCGCCGAGGTGAGGCAGGCGACGTGGTACCGGGTTGGCAGGGCGCCACCCGACTGGGCGGTTCCATTGCCCCACGGCACGACGGCCAGACCTCGCTCCCGGGCACTGGAGACCACCTCTGCGGTCGCCGCGGGTGACGCGGGCGCGACTACTTCCGAGGGGATGATTCCCCCGATCTCGTAGTCGGAGGGGTGACGGATTTCCCCGGTCGTTACCGGACCACTTTGGACCATGACGATTAATGCGTCAGGCGGCGACCGGGCGTGGGACCCGGCTCTCAGGGAAGATCTTCCCGGGGTTCAGGCGGCCATCCGGGTCGAACGCGCGCTTGAGGCCAAGCTGGGCAGACATGTCAGCGTCGCTCATCACCCACGGAAGGTACGGCTGCTTTTCCAGTCCCACGCCGTGCTCACCAGAGAGGGTTCCACCTACCTCCACGCACTTTCGGAGGATGTCGGCGCCAGCGCGGACGACCTTTTCGACCTCGCCCGGGACGCGCCCGTCAAAGATGATGCACGGGTGGAGGTTGCCGTCACCCGCGTGGAACACGTTGGCGATCGGCAAGCCGTACCGCTCGCTGACCACCGCGACCTCGCGCAAGACCTCAAGCAATCGTGTCCGAGGGATTACGCCGTCCTGCAAGTAGTAGTTCGGCTTGATCTGGCCGAGGGCGCCGAGGGCGCCTTTTCGTGCCTTCCAGAGCTGATCTCGCTCTTGTCCATTGCGCGCCGTCCGAATCTCGGTCGCCCCACTCTCGAGCAGGATGCCCTCAACGTGCGGGATTTGCTCTTCAACCCCCTCGCGAAGACCCTCGAGTTCGACGAGGAGGACGGCGGCGGCGTCTGGAGGCAGCCCGCGATGGCCAGCGCGCGCGAGCGCCGTGATCGTGAGGGCATCCATCATCTCGAGCGCTGCCGGGATGATCCCCGCCGCCACGATCCCCGAGGTGGCACGGCTGGCGTCATCGACGGTGGCAAAGCTGGCAAGGATCGTCCGGACCGCTTCGGCGACCGGCATCAGGCGGAGGGCGACACCCGTGACGGCTGCAAACGTGCCCTCCGAACCGACGATCGCGCCGGTGAGGTCGTAGCCAGGGACATCCGGCCCGCGGTTCGGGCCGCACAAGGTTCCGGTCTCGAGCGTCGTGCCATCAGCAAGCACGCATTCCAGGCCCGTCACGTGGTTGGTCGTCACACCATATGCAAGGCAATGGGCGCCACCAGCGTTCTCCGCGACGTTGCCGCCGATTGAGCACGCGGCCTGGCTGGACGGGTCTGGCGCGAAGTACAGGCCATGGGATGCGACCGCGCGGGTCACGTCCAGGTTCACGACGCCAGGCTCTACCACGGCACGGAGGTTTTGGGGATCGATGTCGATCACGCGCCTGAGGCGCGAGAAGGTCAGTGCGAGGCCGCCCCGAACCGGGATCGCACCGCCCGAAAGTCCGGTCCCGGACCCGCGGGGGACGACCGGTCGTCCATGGCGTGCGGCGATCCTGAAAGCCGTCGGCACGTCACCTCCAGAGCCGAGGAGCAGGACGGCCTCGGGGTGACCGACGTCGATTGAGCCGTCGTACTCGTATGAGCGCAGCCGCTCTGGACGCCAAAGGACCGCGGCATCGCCGAAGGCGGCCAGAAGGTCAGCGACGAATGGCGATGGTGGCGACGCCGGCGCTGGCTGGGCGGTCGCGCGGAACCGTGCCTGCTTCATCTGGTGGTGCCGCCAGTATACGCCGGACGCTAGCGCGGGCGGTTGCTGGTTGCTCCGGCATCGATCGCCGGGGACCACGTGCTCACGACGTTGCTTCCGAGGTCCGCGCGAACGCGATATGCGATCTGCGCCCGCTGCATCGCCACCTGGGTATCGCGTTTGGCTGCGACCTCAGTTTCTAGATCCTCGCCAGCCGCGACATCGACCATGAAGCACGGGCTCACCGAGCGACGGAGTCGCGCCGAGGCGCTTTCGGACGTCATCGCCTGGATGTCGTAGGCAATCGCGCCGGGAAGGGGGTCCCAACAAAGAGTCCAGGTCGTCGTCCACGAAACCAGGCCGGAGGGGACGGGCGTCGTCACCGTGGAGAGCGCGACGCGAAGGTTCGTGACGGTCCGAATATCGACGCGCGGGGCGGGGGGCTCAGCCTTGCTGGTCGCCCACCGGGCGACCCCTGTGGCGCCGGCGCCGGAGATGAACGCCACGGCGCCGGCGCCAAGCAGGAGGGCGACGCCGACAGCCCGTCGACGTCGCCCCGCGAGAGCGGTCATGCGAGGTCCAACGGGCCCCGCACGTGCCATGGTCCTACCACTCGACGCGATTGACCAGCTTGTTCTCGACCACGATCCAGAGGTCCGGGATGACCGTGCCGGCGGGCAGGTCGGACTGTTGGAGCAGGGCGCGAGGACCGACGTAACTGTGCGGGCCGATTCGCGACCGGAAGAAGACCGCACCGTCGCCGAGGACGGTGCCGTCGCCGATCTCCGTCACGTCGTTGAAAGGCGTGGGACCACCGTGGATGACCACGTGGTGGCCGTAGACGACGCCGTTCCCGGTTCGGACGTGGGTGAACTCGAGGGCGTGGAAAGTGACCTCATCACCCATCTTGGCGATCGAGCCAACCTCGAACGGTTCGCCTTCGTCGGCGCGGATCGAGTCGCGGTTGCCCATGACCTTCTCAAGGACGTCCTTGGAATCGGCCATGCGGACGTCGCCGATGATGCGATTGCGGAAACTGGCGTCCCGGGTACGAACACCGGCGAGGGTCGGCAACTCGCGGAACGGGTTGAAATCGGAGTTGCCACCGTCGAAGTTGATGCCCTTCGAGTTGGACGCGTCCTCGGCGTGCATGCGCGAGTAGGTCTCGGAGAAGGCCCGGTTCACGTGGATGACCCCGGCCATGAAGTCACGGTCGGCGCCCACGAGAGGCAAGGTGCGGACCGGCACCTGGTCCTGGGACGTGATGTTGAACCCGGAGGGCACTTTTCGACCCGACGGGACACGGATGCCTGGCCCGACGCGCGCGAGGTGCATGACCATCGCGTCCTTCTCAATGATCGCGCCTTCGACCTCCGCGTTGAAGCCAAGGAACGACGGGCACCCCGTGGCGTGGGAATCGGAGTGTGCATCCGTCGCGTGGGCACCGGCTGCGGGCGGCGGGCAAGAGCCCTCAGTTCCGAACTTGGTGCCGTTCTTCACCTTCGCGCCGTGCGCGAGGATAGCCATGTCACCGATCTCGACTGGCGCGTCGGTGGCATCGACCGTGACGTTGTCTTGTACGTTGGCGGTGTCACCGATGACGATGCGCTGGTGGGCGATCAACCGAGCGAACGGGCCCACGTACGCATGGGGCTTGACGGTCAGGTTCTCCGGCTTCGTCACGATGGCCGCGCCATCGATGTAACTTGCATCCGACGCCGTGGCGGCAAGTGCCGCGACGGACCCCAGGGTGAAGCTTCCGACAACGAATCCGGTGATGGCCAACCGATGCCATACCTTGGGTGCTAGCGGCTTGCGCCTCGACGAGTCGCTCACGTCCACCTCCACTTCACGCCCATGCTTGATTGCATGAACTCACTGATCTTGAGCCTCGGGTCATTCTACCCGCCTGACTCGACCGACACCTTGGCCGCCGTGGGGAAATGCCATCTGGCGGCTCGAGGGAATCGGCACCCTTGCCCATTCCGTGTCAAGGTGTCGCGCCAAGCGCCGAATTGGGGTCGCCGACCGGGCGTGTCCCCGACCGTAGCGCGCCACGACCCCGGATCGGGCAGGCTCCCCACTGATCAATGGGGCGAATTCAGTTAATGCAGGACCAGGGATGGCGGACCTGCTCCGACCTCGACGGTCGTTTGCTCAGCCCGGGCGTCAACGCGGTTTTGAGATGGGGCACGCCTTGGCCATCAGGGTGAGTTCGGGGCGCGCCACGCCACTTCGATGTCGTGCCTGCCAGGCTCGATGGCACCGACCGTGAGCATGGTGTCCGAACCAATGGTGCCGATTCGCCATGGTTGCGGCTCGTTCTGGCCGTCGATCCGGATCGAGAAAGGGATCTGGTTCGAAGGAAGCCGTAGGGCAA
>CAMBEO010000023.1 GCA_945865725.1 Thermoflexus hugenholtzii JAD2
CCTTCCGCACGACGAGCGCGCGCACGGCCACGCCTCCCCTGCAGTGGGACCTCCCCAACTGGGACGCCCCATGCTGGTCCGACCAGTGCCTCGCCACCGTCGGCGCATCACCCTGATCTGGACACATGTGGGTAGCCGCCCATGCCCGCATCAGGGGGAGGGGCAGGGGGTGGGGCGGGCGCCTACGCGCTTGCCGCCATCAGTTCCGGAGCATCCTCCGCGTCGGGGTCTGGCGCGCCCTCGTCCTCCCCCGGGTCGACCAGCAGGTCTTCCTCCTGGCGCGCCCGCTCCGTCACGTTCTTGCAGACCGTGCAGACGACCTTGCCGCCCGCCTGGATCACCTGCAGCTTGCCGTCGACCGGGCACGGTTCCGGCACCGGGCGCTGCCAGCTCGCAAAGTTGCAGGTCGGGTAGTTGATGCACCCGAAGAAGGTCCGCCCGCGCCGCGACTTGCGCTCGAGCAGGTCGCCCCCGCAATCGGGGCAGGCGACGCCGATGCGCGTCACCAGCGTGCGCGTGTTGCGGCACTCGGGGAACCCCGAACACGCCAGGAACTTGCCGTACCGGCCCGTCTTGACCACCATCGGGCGCTCGCACAGGTCGCACGTCTCGTCCGACGGCTCGTCGGCGATCTCGACGCGCTCCATCAGGTCGCGCGCCTTCTCGAGGTTCAGCGCGAACGGCTCGTAGAACTGCTGCACCACCGGCACCCAGTCGCCCTCGCCGTCGGCGACCTGGTCGAGTTGGCCCTCGATGTGCGCGGTGAACCCGGAGTCCACCACGTCCGGGAAGTGCTCGACCAGGAGGTCGTTGACGATCATCCCGAGCTCGGTCGGGCGCAGGACGCGTTCGACGCGCTTGACGTACTCGCGATCCTGGATCGTCGAGAGGATCGGCGCGTAGGTCGACGGGCGCCCGATGCCGTCCTCCTCGAGGCCCTTGATCAGCGTCGCCTCCGAGTAGCGCGGCGGGGGCTGCGTGAAGTGTTGCGTGCCCTCGACCGACTGGAGCGACAGCACCTCGCCGACGGCAACCTCGGGCAGCATCTTTGACCGCTTGTCGGGTTCGTCGCCCTCGCCCGCGACGGCGTCCAGGACCTTCAGGTAGCCCGCGAAGCGCAGGATCGACCCGTTCGCGCGCAGCAGGTAGGTCGGCGACCCGCCCTCGGCGACGCCCTCGGGGCGTGCCTGCACGTCCACCGCGACGGTGTCGTACATGGCGCTGGCCATCTGGCTGGCGACGAACCGCTTCCATACCAAGGAGTAGAGGCGGTACTGGTCCGGCGTCAGGTGCGGGCGCAGCGTCTCCGGCACGCGCAGGCACGACGTCGGGCGGATCGCCTCGTGTGCCTCTTGCGCGCCCTTGGACCGCGACTTGTACAGCGGCGCCTCCGCCGGCACGTACTCCGCGCCGAACTTCTCGGCGATCAGCTCGCGGGCCTCCGCCTGCGCCTCCTTGGCCACCTGCGGCGAGTCGGTCCGCATGTAGGTGATGAGGCCGATCGTGCCCTCGCCCGGCACCTCGAGGCCCTCGTACAGCTGTTGGGCCACCGTCATCGTGCGCTTGGCGGTGAAGCCCAGCCGGCGCCCCGCCTCCTGTTGCATCGTGCTGGTGATGAACGGCGCCGACGGGTTCCGCACCTGTTGCCGCCGCCGCACGTCGGTGACGACGCAGGTCGACCGTCGCAGGTCGGCGACCACCACGTCGGTCGTCGCCGCGTCGCCCAGTTCCAGCTTCTCGCCGTCACGTTGCGCCGGCACGAGGACCATGGTGTCCCGCGTCACCTTGCCGCGCACCGGGACCACGCCCGGGCACTTCGCGACTGCCTCGACACTCCAGTACTCGACCGGCACGAAGCGCTCGATCTCGCGCTCGCGATCGACGATCAAGCGGACCGCCACCGACTGCACGCGCCCGGCACTCAGGCCCTTGCGGACCTTGTTCCACAGCAGCGGGCTGAGCTTGTAGCCCACCAGGCGGTCGATGACGCGCCGGCCCTGTTGCGCCTTGACGAGGTTCAGGTCGATCTCGCGCGGGTGGCGCAACGCCTCCTGCACCGCCGTGCGCGTGATCTCGTGGAACACGACGCGCCGCGCCGTGATCGGCGGCTTCCCCTTCTGCTGCACCGCCTGCAGGAGATGCCAGGCAATCGCCTCGCCTTCCCGGTCAGGGTCCGTCGCAAGCAGCAGCTCCGACGCGCCGCGCGCGAGGGTCGCCAGCTCCTTGACAAGCTCCTTCTTCTCGGTCGGGACGACGTACGAGGGCGCGAAGCCATCCTCGAGGTCGACCCCGAGCCGCCGCTTCGGCAGGTCTCGCACGTGGCCGAGCGACGCCTTGACGGCGTACCCCCGTCCGAGGAACTTCTCGATCGTCTTGGCTTTCGCCGGAGACTCGACGATGACCAGCTTCTTTGCTGCGACTGCCATGGGTGATCCCGAGGTGGTTCCAAGCCGACGCGAAGTCGGCTGGCGGAGGCGTGAGGAAGGGCGGGACCGGACACCGGCCCGGCGTCGAATATAGCAGGGAGGTTTGGCACTTCCCCGCATCGCCTGGATCGGTACGCCCTCGTCACGCGCCGATGGCGGGCACCCGTGCGCCGGCCGGCGTCGCCTCGATGACCCGCAGGCAGTCGAGGACCTTGTCGAGGTCACGTCGCCATGCCTCGGCCGACGACGCCCGGGGGACCCGCACCTGCCCCATGCGGGCGACACCGCGCGTACCGAAGGCCTTGTACAGCGCCACCCGGTCGCACGTCACGAACGGAGAAAGTTTCAGCACGATCTCCGAGCCGGTCGTCAGGCCCTCCTGCGTCTCGATCGCGCGCACGAACCGCGCCCGCGCCCGCGCCTTGACCCGCAGGAGGTAGAAGAGGTCGACCACCGGCGGCGGCATCGGCCCGAACCGGTCCGTGAACTCGCCCTCGGCCGCCGCGACCTCCTCGAGCGTCTCGAGCAAGGCAAGCCGCCGGTACAGCCGCACCTTGACGTCCGGGTCGCCGACGTACCCGTCGGGCAGGTGCGCCCCCAAGGGCAGGTCGACCACCAGTTCGGTCGCGGGAATCGTGCGCTTGCCGCGCAGCTCCTCCACCGCCTCCGAGACGAGGCGGCAGTACAGGTCGAACCCGACCGAGTTCATGAACCCGCTCTGCTCCGGGCCGAGGAGGTTGCCCGCACCGCGGATCTCCAGGTCCTTCATCGCGATCTTGAAGCCCGCCCCAAGGTCCGTCGCCTCGAAGATCGATCGCAGGCGCTTCTCCGCCGCCTCCGTCATCCGGCGGCCCGGGTCGTACAGCAAGTAGGCGTACGCCCGTTGGCCTGACCGCCCGACCCGACCGCGCAACTGGTAGAGCTGCGCGAGGCCGAACATCCCCGCGTCCTGCACGATGATCGTGTTCACGTTCGGCAGGTCCAGCCCGCTCTCGATGATCGTGGTGCAGACCAGGACGTCGTGCGAACCCTGGCTGAACTCCACCATCACCTTCTCCAGCTGGTCCTCGTCCATCTGGCCGTGGCCGATGGTGATGTCGACCTCCGGCACCAGCCGCGCCAGCTTCCGTGCGACCGCGCCGATCGTCTGCACGCGGTTGTGCACGATGAAGACCTGCCCGCCGCGATCGACCTCATTCAGGATCGCCTCGCGCACCAGGGCGTCGTCGTTCCCCGTCACGTACGTCTTGATCGGCAGGCGCGCCTCGGGCGGCGTCTCGATCACGCTCATGTCGCGCATCCCCACCATGCTCTGGTGCAAGGTGCGCGGGATCGGCGTCGCCGTCAGCGTCAGGACGTGCACGTCCGTCCGCAACTGCTTCAGCCGCTCCTTGTGCGACACGCCGAAGCGTTGCTCCTCGTCCACCACCAGCAGGCCGAGGTCCTGGAAGCGGATGTCCTTGCTCAGCAGGCGGTGCGTGCCGATCACCAGGTCGACCGTCCCGTCGGCAAGCCCGGCGACGACCGCGTCCTGCTCGCGCGCCGTACGGAAGCGGCTCAGCACCTCGACCTTGACCGGGAAGGCCTGCATCCGCTGGCTGAAAGTCTGGAAGTGCTGCATCGCCAGGACCGTCGTCGGCACGAGGACGGCGACCTGCTTCCCCTCCTGCACCGCCTTGAACGCCGCCCGCACCGCCACCTCGGTCTTGCCGAATCCGACGTCGCCGCACACCAGGCGGTCCATCGGCTTCTCGCGCTCCATGTCCCGCTTGACGTCCTCGATCGCCAGCAACTGGTCGGGCGTCTCGACATACGCGAACGCCTCCTCGAGTTCCCGCTGCCACTGGGTGTCGGGCCCGCAGGCGTGCGCCTTCGCCTCGTCCCGCGAGGCGTAGAGGGCGATCAACTGCTGCGCCACGTCGGCGGCGGATTGCTTGACGCGCCCCTTCGCCCGCTCCCACTCGTTGCCACCCAGCTTGCTCAGCGCCGGCACGTGGTCGCCCGCACCGACGAACCGCTCGACCCGGTCAAGCTGGTCGGTCGGCACGTACACCTTGTCGGCCCCCTGGAACTGCAGCAGCATGAACTCGCGTTCGCCACCGTCGACGCGGCGGCGCACCAGCCCCTGGAACTGCGCGATGCCGTGCTCGATATGCACGACCATGTCGCCGACCGACAGCTCGCCAAGCAGGTTCTCGCGCGCGTAGCGCCGCCGGCGCACCGACCGGCGCGGTCGCGCCCACCCGAACACCTCCACGTCGGTCAGGACTACGAGCCCGACCTCCTCGTGCACCCACCCTTCGCCGCCTTGCCCGTGGACCAGCGTCAGGCTCGGTCGCGCCGGCACCCGCTCCAGCGCATCGACCGGCACGATGTCCAGCCCATGGTCGGCGTACAGCTCGGCCAGGCGCGACGCCTGTTGCGTCACGATCACGACGCGCTGCCGGGCATGCAGGCGGTGGCGCGTCATCTCCACCACGTCGCGGATGCGCCCGCCGAAGGTCTGGGCCATCCCGAACCCGGATAGGGACACGATCGCGTCGGCAGGGGCTGACACGACCGCCGTACCGCCCTCCCGCGCGGGCGTCGCCGGAGGCAGGGCGCCCTCCGGGACGACTGATACCCCCACCCCCTGCCCCTCCCCCGCTGCGGCGGGAGAGGGGAGTGAGCCGCCCCCTCCATCTGCCGCAAGCGCCCCACGCTGCGCGGGAGAGGGGAGTGACGGCGTCCCGCCGTTCGCGCCTGTGTCGCCGATCCCGACCGTCTCGCTGACCTCTCCGGCCAGCGCCACGGTCGCCAGCGCCGCGGTCTCCATCAGTTCGCCGGGCGGGCCCCCGGCTTCCAGCAGGGGCACGGTCCACGCCGACGGGTCGTCGCTTAGCCGCTCCGGGTGCCACTCGGCCATGCCACCGAAGCTGCCCCCAGGCCGGTCGAGGACCCCCGGTGACCGGTATGACACGTGCATCGTCGCCACGGAGGCAAAAAGGTCCAGGATTGATGCACGGTCGTGGTAGGCCGAGCGAAAGCCCGGGGGCAGCGCCCCGGCGCCCGTCAGGCGATCCCGTCGCTCATGCCCGTGCGCCTCCATGTCGTCAATCGCCCCGGCCACCGCCAGCGGCTCGTCAAGCACCAGCAACGGGTCGGCGAGGTAGTCAAGTACCCACGCCGGAGAATGCCCGCCGTCCTCGATCAAGGAGCGCGCGTAGAAGGGCAGGGCACCGAACGCCATGCCCGCCTCGAGGTCGCGCACCTGCCACTCCCACTCCTCGAGGATCTCCGGGCGCAATCCCGACCAGTCGAGGGCGCGGAGCGAGGCCGCCGCCGCCGCCCCGTGCCAGAGCGGGAACTCCGTTGCCGGCGCCAGCTGGAACGACGGCAGCGCGTCGACCGACCGCTGCGTCACCGGGTCGAAGGTCCGCAGGCTCTCGACCTCGTCGCCGAAGAACTCCATCCGTACCGGCGAGTCCGCCAGGGGTGGGAACAGGTCGAGGATGCCTCCCCGGCGGCTGAACGATCCCGGGGCCTCGACGAGACCGACGCGCACGTACCCGCTGCTGGTCAACTGGTCGACCAGGCGATCCATCGAGATCGTCGCGCCGGGAGTGACGTGCACGACCCGCGGCGCGAAGTCGGCTGGCGCCGCCACCATGTGCACCAGTCCCGCGACGCTCGTCACCACCACGGGGGCCGGCCCCTCGGCGCCCCGCCCGGCATGGATCGCCGCCAGTTGCACCATCGTCGCGGCGCGCGCGCCCACCGTGTCGGGGATGGCCGGCAACTGTTCCCACGGGCCAGCATCGAACGCCGGGAGGTACAGCACCCGTTCGGGCGCCTCCGACCACGCCTGCAGGTCCTGCACCCACGACTGCGCCCGCACCGGATCGGCGGTGACGATGACCAGCGGACGCCCGGCGCGCGCCTGCAACGCGGCGATGACCGGCGCCTTCGCCGCCTCGCGCACGACCACCTGCACCTGGGGTACCGGCAGGGCCGCCGGGTCGCCCGTTACGGGGGGTACCGCGGGCGGCAGTGCGAGACCCGCCAGGTCGACGAGGCGTCGCAGCGACGCGGAGTCATCGAGCAGCGGGAGGAGGCCAGAGAGTCGCATCGGGTAGGGGCGCCTTTCTGCAGGGAAGGTCAGCGTGGCGGGCGATGCCGGCGGGACGCGGAGGGGAACGCTCCCGGTCGTCGTGTCGCCGGTGGTCATCGGGCAACGGGGCGGAACGAGGCCACGGAAATGATGGCGCGGCGCATCGGTCAATCGAGTGGCGGCGTGGCCCCCGCGGCCGACACGTCCGTGACGGTTTCCCTCGTATCTTCTCCGGTCGGGGCGGGCAGGGATGTCCGCGGACCTTCCCCCGCTCCGGGATCGCCGCACGTCACGACCGGCAGCACCTCCGTGCCGGTCGGCGCCCTCGGTGCCCTCGGTGCCCTCGGTGCCCTGGGGGGGCGCGGCGGGCGCGGCGCCTCGTTCGCGTTGTAGCGATTCATCGTCGCACCGATGCCGTCCCGTACCCAGTCTGCCACCGCGTTGGCCGCCGTCGCGAATGTCGGCGCCATCTCCGTCGCCTCGTCCGGCGTGAACGACCGCAGCACGTAGTCCACCGGGTCCATGCCGGACGGCGGCCGGCCGATCCCGACCTTGATCCGCGGGAACGCTACCTGCTCCCCGGTCGCCGGGCGGAGGCGCGGCAGCATCCGCGCGAGGTCGCGCAAGTGCGCCTGGATCGACAGGATGCCCCGGTGTCCGCCGGCGCTGCCATTCGCCCGCACGCGCACGCGCCCCGCCGTCAGGTCAAGGTCGTCGTACACGACCAGCAGGTCATCGGGACCGAGGCCGTCCTTCTCGACCAGCGCGCGCACCACCTTGCCGCTCTCGTTCATGAACGTCTGAGGACGGACCAGCAGCACGACCTCGCCATCGACCGTGGCGCGCGCGACCTTGCCATGCCGGGACGCCGACGGCGCCGCCGGCCGCCAGCGCCGCTCCAGCTCGTCCAGCACCAGCCATCCGGCGTTATGGCGCGTGTTCCGGTACGCGGGGCCGGGGTTGCCGAGGCCGATGATCGCCTTCATCCCGCCTCGCCGTCGCCCGCCCGCTCCGGGTCGACCCCCTCCCCCGCCGCGGCGGGAGAGGGAAGCTCGGCCCACATCGCCGCCGAAAGGGTCGACCACTCCTCGAGGGTCAGCGTCTCGGCGCGGCGCGACCGCGCGATCCCGGCCTCCTCAAGCGCGGCCTGGATTCGCTCGGTACCGAGGCCGAGGTCGCCAAGCGCGTTATGCAACTGCTTGCGCCGGTGCGCGAAGCCTGCACGCACCAGCTGGAAGAAGCGCCGGGGACCCGGCACCAAGGGCACCGCCGGGACGTCGTACGGACGCACGCGCACGACCGCCGAGGTCACCTTGGGCGCCGGGAAGAAGGCGGTCGGAGGCACTTCGAACAGCAGGTCCACCGCCGCGGCGACCTGTATCTCAACCCCGAGGGCCGACAGGTCGCCCGGTCGCGCCGCCATCCGCTGCGCCACCTCCCGTTGCATCATCACCACCATCTCGACTGGCCGGGACGGTGCAGGCATCGACAGCAGGCGCCGGACCAGTGCCGTCGCCAGGTTGTAGGGCAGGTTCGCCACGACGGAATACGCGCGGCCGCCGAAAAGGTCGGCCGGGTCGATCCCCATCGCATCGGCCTCGACCACCTCCAGCGACGGGTGCGCCACCGTCTCGCGAAGCACCGTGGCCATCCGCGGGTCGACCTCGACTGCGAGAACGCGTCGCACGCGCGACACGAGTTCCGTGGTGAGCACGCCGACACCCGGGCCGACCTCGAGGACCTCCATGTCGGGGCGCAGGTCCGCCGCCTCCACGATCCGGTCGAGGACGCCCCGGTCGATGAGCAGGTGTTGCCCCAGCGACTTCGTCAGCCAGAGGCCGTGTCGCGAAAGGAGGCGCCCCACCGACGGGGCGTGCGTCAGGTCGGCGATGCCCGGCACCGCCGGGCCGCCGTCAGGGGGCAGGCCGTCGGCAGGCGCGGCCTCGACCGGCACCCTGGCCGTGCCCGCGGTGCGCACCCGGGAGGGTGCCGTCGGGCGGTGGCGTCCGCGCATCACCAGATCGTACCCGTCCCCGCACGCCGGGGAATCCCGCAACGGGGAATCCCGCGACGGGGAACCCCGTCAGCGCGTGCCACGGCCAACTATGGCAGCACGTACGCCATCACGTCGCGCCGCCCCCACCGCACGGCGTCCCAGTAGGAGTCGAAGCCGACGTCGATCCGGTAGCCCAAGATGTCCGACCCGGTATCGGCGGCGACGCCGAAGCCGTAGCCGGGGATCCACATCCGGGTCTGGAAGGGGATGACCCGCGGGTCGACGGCGACGATGCCGGGGGCAAAGCGTGCGCCGGTGGCGGTGATGCCGTACCCGGGATCGCCAGGGCGCTTGCCGGTACTTTCCGGCCCGGGGTCATAGGCCGTCGCCTCGACCCGCACCTTGCGCACCACCTTCAGTCCGGGCGGCGGGCCACCGTCACCACCGAGGCGAAGCAACCCCGCGCCCGGCACCGTCTCGAGCCGTGCCGGCGCCGGACGGGCGACGATCCGGACCATCGTCGGCACGAGGTCGACGACCTCCGCCTCTTCCCGAGACGTCTCCACGCCATCCTCGTACCGCACCCGGTACGTGACGTCGCGCTCGCCGTCCTGCCCGTCGCGAACGGTCACCGGCGACCATGCGTCGAAACCGGGCAGAAGCACGTCCGTCGTCACGTGGGGCACGAGTTCGACGAGGCGTTCCTCGCGTTCATCGACACGCACGACGCGGACCTCGCCACGTTCCGGCACCCGCTCGTCGAGGCCCGGCTCGACCCGGTCGAGGGGACCGAGGCGCACGTTCGCCTCCGCGAGGAGGTCGGCGACGGTGGCCGCGCGGGTGCTGCGCAGTTCCTCGGCACCCTGGTCGACAATGCGCACGAGGGGCGCACGCACGACGGTGACCCGCAGGCCATGGGCCAACGGCGCCCCGGGGCCGGGCGTCACCATGTCGGCCTGGCGCAGCGGCATGCCGACGGCCACGAGCGCCTCCTCCACCGTCGCCGCCGCCGCGCGCATCTGGAACGGGAAGCCATCGTCGATGACCCGGAAGGAGGTCGCACGTTCCACGACGATCCGGCCGACCCCGCCCCGGCCCGCCACTGGCCCCGCCCCGGCATCGATCATCCGCAACTCGTCGATGCGCGCCAGGACTGCCGGCGCCGCGAACAGGGGTGCGTCGGGAGGGACGACGGCCCGGGGTGGGACGGACAGTCGATCAGCCATCGGCTCCTCGGTCGCCGCATGGGCTACGCCCGCCCAGCCGCGCGCCACCCCGACGGCATCGTCGACCGGCACCACGAGGATGCGGTCCTCCGGGGCAAGGGCAATCCCCGCGTCGTGCATCGCCTGGGCGATCGTCCGCGCCGATGACGCCCCCGCCACCATGCGGCCATCGACCTCCACGATCGTCCACCAGTCCGGCGGCCCCACCGTCCGGTCGCGCATCTGCGCAAGCAGCAGGCGCCCGGACTCGGGCGCGCGGCGCAAGGCGCGACGGAGTTCCACCTCGAGGGTCGCCAACGCGTCGATCGCGCCGTCCGCGGCCTGGCCGACCAGGATTGCCGGCCCGACCAGGGGGTCGGGGACCGTCACGGACGGGGCGGCGACCATCACGCGCACCCACAGCAGCGCCGCCGCCCCGGCCCAGAGGAGGATCGCCCATGCCGGGGCGCGCCGGTACCACGGGCGTGGCGCCACCGGGATCGCCGGGATCACCGCATCGATGGCCGGCAAGAGGTCGAGGCGCCCGTACCCCTGTCGGGCCAGCACGGCGACGGACGCGCCGACGCCCGGTTGGCCCCAGCCGCGCCGGACCGGTGCCGCGCCGGTCAGTGACACCCTCGGACCAAAGCGAATCAGTTCGCCCCTCGCCCACCGGCCATCCGTTGGTCCCGAGGGATATGGGGCACTCGCTCCGTGCCCGGGCGCGCCCGCCCGTTTGTTTGCCGTGGTAATGATCCTGCTCCCGCGTCGTGCGTCCCGCCCGGCACCATGACCTGCCGGATCAGGAGGGCCGCCCGCGCTATGGATGAAGGCGCATGCGCGCGATCGTTATGTAAAGCACCGCCAAGCAACCTGCTGGACAGCACCGCGATGGTACCGAAGTTGCCGCATCGCCGCCGCGAATGCACCGCGCCCTCGCCAACCGAGGCCCTCGGCCGGCCCCGGGCCCAAGAGACGCGGACGGTTTGCAACTCGCCAAGCGGGCCCGAGTTGCGCTTCTACGGGGCGCGTCCGGCCGCGAATCCGCCGCGGCGGACCCCGTGAACCCGCCTCGTGCCGGCGATGACCGGGCGGGAAATGATCGGGCGGGCGACGAACCCGAAGGCCCGTCGCCCGCCCATGTCGCGCGTCGCGTACCGGCCAGGACGGCCGGTACCGTGGCGCTACTTCTTCTCGTCGATCAGCTTGTTCGCCTTGGTCGCCGCATCGTCAAGGGCCGCCTTCGCGGTCATCTTGCCGGTGATCGTCGCCAACAGCGCATCGGCCAGAATCGTGCGGATGTCTTGCCACGCCGGAATCTGCGGTTCGGCACGGGTGAAGTCGGTCAGTTCGAAGGCCTGCTTCCCCTGCGGATCCTTCTCCCAGGCGGCCTTGACCTCCGGGTTCTCAACCGCTGACTTCCGCATCGGCATGTAGCCGGTCTTGATCGGGAAGACGGCCGAGTTGTCCTTGTTCGTGAAGAACTTGACCCACTCCCACGCGGCCGCCGGACGCGCCTTGTCCTTGTTATCGAAGACCACGACGTTCCCGCCGAATAGGACCGTAACCGGCTTCGCCGTGTCCTTCTGCGGGATCATGCCGACCAGCCACTTATGACGCTCCGGTTCCTTGCCGTCGTTCGTGAGCGCGCGCCGCACCCACGGCCGACCGGTCGTCGTGTCATGGAAACCGGCGACCTTGCCCTGGCCGAAGTCGTTCTGGTAGGCGCTGTCCTTGTTGTTCTCGTACGCCTCGCCGTTCTTCACCATCGTCGCCCACATCTCGAAGATCTGGACGCCCGCATCCTGGTTGAAGGTCACCTTGGCCTGGTCCTTGTCGAGAACCTCGCCGCCGTTCGCGAAGATGAACGCGTCGATGTACGACGTATCGATCTTTACGTGGGCGCCGTAGACGGAGGTCTTGCCGTCCGCGCCCTTCTTCGTCAGCGCCGTCACCGCCTTCTTGTAGTCGTCGAACGACATGATCTGGCCCTTCTGGCCATTCTTCGCGACCCCGGCCGCCTTCAGGAAGTCCTCGTTCCAGTACTGCAATGCGAGGCTCTTCGTAAAGGGGAAGGTGAGCATCTTGTTCTGGAACATCGGGTACTTGTTTGACTCGATGTAGATCGGGAAGATGTCGGCCAGGTCGGCCGCGGAGAGGGCGGACGGCCCCTTGAGGGCGTAGTCGTCGAGGGCGACGATCGCCTTGGCCTTCATGTACTCGACCGCCATCGACTCGTAGCCGACGGCCACGTCGGGCGTGCTGCCCGCCTGAATCGCGGCCATCGCCTTCTGGTAGACGCCGGTGTAACTGCCCGGGATGGTCTCGGCCTTCACCGTGTGCTTGCCCGGGTTCGACTTGTTGAAGTCGGCCACGATGGCGTCGATGGCGGCCAGGTTGGCGCCGGTCTGCGTGTGCCAGAAGGTGACCTCAACCGGCTTGGCGGGCGCCACCGGTACCGCGGTCGGCTGCGGGGCGACCGTGGGCGCCGGCGCGGCCGGGGCCTTGGTCGGTTCGGCCTTCGCCGCCGTCGGCGCCGCCGCCGGGGCCGCCTCGCCACCGCACGCGGCCAGGATCGCGCCAAGCGCACCAGCGCCGCCGATGCGACCGATCAGGAACCGTCGCGAGATTGCCATGATCCTCTGCCCTTCTTCCTGTGCGCCACGCGCCGCGCGGCCTCCATGGGCGCAGTGCGGCCCATGGCCGACGCGTTGCCCATAAACACTACCCCTTCAGGCCGGTCCTCGTAATGCCCTCGATGAAATACCGTTGCGCCACGAGGAAGACGGCAACGGTCGGCAGGATGACCATCGTCGAGGCCGCCATGAGTTCCGCGTACCGCGTGCCTGCCTCGGTGCTGAACGCCGACAGCCCGATCTGGATCGGGCGCATCGCCGCCCCGCGCGTCACCAGCAACGGCCACAGGAACGCGTTCCACGCGGCGAGGAAGTTCAGCAACCCCACCGTGATCAGCGCCGGGCGTGACAGCGGCACGACGATCGCCCACAGGAACCGGAAGGTGCCGCAGCCGTCCATCACCGCCGCGTCCTCGAGGTCCCGCGGGATCTGCAGGAAGAACTGCCGCAGCAGGAAGATCGCGAACACGCTCGCCAGGCTCGTCACGAACTGCGCCTGGTAGGTGTCGTACCACCCCAGCCACTTCGTCACGATCACGAAGTTCGGGATCAGCGTGACCTCGCCCGGGATCATCAGCGTCGCCAGGAAGACGGTGAACACCACCTCCTTCCCGAAGAACCGCAGGCGCGCGAACGCGAACGCCGCCAGCGAGGCCACCACCAGCACGCCCGTCACCTGGCAGGTGGCTACCAGCAACGTGTTCAGGAAGTACCGGCCGAATGGCGCGGACGCGAGGGCCGACGCGTAGTTGCCCCATTGCAGCGCCAGCGGCCACATCGTCGGCGGGCTTGCCATCGCCTCGGTGTTCGTCTTCAACGAGGTAACCAGCATCCAGTAGAAGGGGAACACGGTCAAGACCGCGCCAAGGAGGAGGAACGCGTGGCTCGCGATCACCCCGGGCCGGGACCCCAGGCCCGCTGAGGCCCTCGCGATCCCGGCGACCGCCTTCGCTCCGGTCATGTTGCTCCCGTGGCCGCCGCTCGCGGCGACCCTCGTCCCGTCACCGGCGACGCCACCCTCATCGTACCCCGGACACGTGTGCGGGTCGTGAACGCGCGCGGGCACGCCCGCAACGTCCCCACGCCCGCACCCGGAGCGCCGGCGTCCCGCCAGCCATGCCACCCGCGTCAGTCGTACGTGACGCGACGACCGACCAGCGAGAAGTTCGCCCACGTCAGCAGCAGGATCAGCGCCGTCAGCACGAACGCCATCGCCGACCCGTACCCCACCCGCGTCTGCTGGTAGAAGGTCTTGAAGATCAGCATCAGCACCGTGCGCGACGAGTCGAGTGGCCCGCCACCCGTCATCACGTAAATCTGGTTGAACGCCTGCAGCGCCCCGATCGTCCCCGTGATCAGCAGGAAGAAGTTCGTCGGTGACAGCAGCGGCAACGTCACGTACCGGAACGCCTGCCACTCGCCCGCCCCGTCCATCCGCGCCGCCTCGTACGTCTCCCTCGGGATGTTCCCCAGACCCGCCAGGTAGATCACGACGTAGAACCCGAGGTAGTGCCAGATCGACATGACGCAGACCGAGACGAGCGCCAGGCTTGGGCCGGCCAGCCACGCCGGCAGGTTCGCGTCGGCCGCGTGCGCCATCAACTGGAACACGCCCTCCGGTTCGTCGAGCCACATCAGCTTGGGCAGGCCGAGGGCGATCAGGACCTCGTTCAGCAACCCACCCTCGCGCTTGTACAGCCAGCGCCACACGAGGCCGGCGGCCACCGTGCTGGTGATGTACGGCAGGAAGTACGCCGTGCGGTACGCGCCGCGCCCGCGCAGCGGTTGGAACAGCAGGTACGCGATCAGCAGGCCGAGCGCCATCTCCACCGGGATCGCCAGCACCACGTACCAGACGGAGATCCCGAGCGACTGCCAGAACTCCTCGTTCGTCACCAGCCGCACGTAGTTTTGCAGGCCGATGAACTCTTCCTGCACCAGGCCCCACTTGAAGAGGCTGATGTAGAAGGCGAAGGCCGCCGGGAAGAAGTTGAACGCCGTCAACAGCACGAGGGCAGGCGCGAGGTACAGGTACGCCACGCCCGTTTCGCGCCAGTACGCCCGCCTCCGGGCGGCGGTCATCGCGAGGGCGGCGCGCCCTGGGATCGTCATCGTCGGCGCAGTCACCAATCGCGTTCCTCGGCGCGCCATCATAGCAGCGTCATCCGGCGCCCCCTCCGGCGGCTCGCCCCGCGCATGGCCTCCATATAATCCCGTGTGGACACTCCCGCCGATCACGCGCCTCCCGGCACCATCGACCCCCGCCCGCACCGCGAGGCAGTCGTCGTCCTCGACTACGGGTCGCAGTACTCGCGCCTGATCGTGCGGCGCATCCGCGAGTGCCGCGTCTACGCCGAGGTCCTGCCGTGGGACGCCCCGGCCGACCGCGTGCGCGCCCTCGCCCCCCGCGCGATCATCCTCTCCGGCGGCCCAAGCAGCGTCTACGAGGCCGGCGCCCCGTCCCTCCCGGCGCACGTCCTCGACCTTGGCGTGCCCGTCCTCGGCATCTGCTACGGCATGCAACTCCTGGCCCACCACCTTGGCGGGCAGGTCCGGCCCGTCGAACGCCGCGAGTTCGGCCACGCCACCGTCACCATCGACGAACCCGGCCACCCTGCCCTCGCCGGCCTGCCCGCCACGCCCGTCGCCTGGATGAGCCATGGCGACCAGGTGGTGGCGCTACCGCCGGGTTTCCGGTCCATCGCCAGTACCGGCACCTGCCCCATCGCCGCCATGGCCGGCACCGCCCCGGGCGGCCACGCGCCGGTCATCGGCCTGCAGTTCCATCCCGAGGTGGCCCACACCCCGCAGGGCCTCGACCTGATCCGCAACGTCGTCCTCGGCATCGCCGGGTGCGCCCCCACGTGGACCGCCGGCAGCTTCATCGACGACGCCATCACGGCCATCCGCGCGCAGGTCGGCCCCGGGCGCGTCCTGTGCGGCGTCTCCGGCGGGGTCGACAGCAGCGTCGCCGCCGCCCTCCTGCACCGGGCGATCGGCGACCAGTTGACCGCCGTCTTCGTCGACAACGGCCTGTTGCGCAAGGATGAGGCCCGCACCGTCGTCGCCTCGTTGCGCGAACACCTTGGTGTCCACCTTGTCGCCGTCGATGCCGGCGCCGACTTCCTCGCGCACCTCGCCGGCGTCACCGACCCCGAGGCGAAGCGCATGGTGATCGGCGAACGCTTCGTGCGCGCCTTCGAACGCGAGGCGCGTGCCGCCGCCGCGGACGGCGGCCCCTTCGAGTTCCTCGCCCAAGGCACCCTCTACCCCGACGTCATCGAGAGCGCGACCCCCGAGACGAAGGCCGCCGCCAAGATCAAGACGCACCACAACGTCGGGGGCCTGCCCGCCGACCTGGCCTTCCGCCTCGTCGAACCGCTGCGCTACCTCTTCAAGGACGAGGTGCGCGCCGTCGGCACCGCCCTCGGCCTGCCCGACGAGATCGTCTGGCGCGACCCCTTCCCGGGGCCGGGCCTCGCCGTCCGCGTCCTCGGCGAGATCACCGAGGACCGCCTCGCCGTCCTGCGCGAGGCCGACGCCATCTTCGTGCAGGAGGTGAAGGCCGCCGGCCTCTACCGCGGCCTCGGGCAGGTCTTTGCCGTCCTGACCGGCGCGCGCAGCACCGGCGTGCAGGGCGACTACCGCACCTACGGCCACGTCGTCGCCCTGCGCGCGATCACGACCGACGACTACATGACCGCCGACTGGGCGCGCCTGCCGTTCGACCTTCTCGCCCGCGTCGCGTCGCGTATCGCCAACGAGGTCCCCCAGGTGAACCGCGTCGTCTACGACGTCACGTCGAAGCCCCCCGCCACCGTCGAGTGGGAGTAGTCCCCGGGCGCCGGACGCCGAGCCCTCGCCGCCGGGACCGCGGGCGTCTCGCCCGCTCCGCCTTCCTCGGCACCCCCGAGGCCACCGCTGCGCCCCCGGACGCCGAGCCGATCGCCGTCCTTGCCACCCTGAAGCAACGTGGCGACCTGCATTGGGTCGAACGCGCCGCACCAGTGCGCAAGCATGGTGAAACCCCCGCGCCCGTCACCGCCGGTGCCCCGATCACCGCCAACTCGATCACCGCGCCGACCGACCCCTACTACTCGCGCCAATGGGGCCTGCTGCAAAGCGGGGCCACCGTGGCCTGGTCGCGCGCCGCCACCGCCAACGCCGGCACCACCACCGCCGTCGCCGTCATCGACACGGGCGTGCAGGTCAGCCATCCCGACCTGCAGTCGCGCCTCGCGCCGACCTCCGCGTGGGGCCGTTGCGACAGCGGCACCTGCCTCGCCTACGTCGCCGACAACGCCGCCACCATCCCGAACGACGGCGATGGCCACGGCACCCACGTCGCGGGGATCGTCTCGGCCGCCACCGACAACGCCATCGGTGTCGCCGGCGTCGCGGGCAACCGCCCGGTGACGATCATCCCGGTGAAGGTCCTCGACGACTCCGGGAGCGGCACCACCGACGCGGTCGCCGCCGGCATCTCGTGGGCAACGGCCAAGGGCGCCAAGGTCATCAACCTCAGCCTCGGCAGCAGCGCCAACACGCAGGCGATCAACAGCGCCATCGACGCCGCGTCCGCCGCGGGGGTGCTGGTCGTCGTCTCCGCCGGCAACTGCGGCGGGGCATCGTGGTCGCTCAACGGGTGCTCGTCGATGAACTCCGCCGACTACCCGGCCGGCTACGCAGGCACCGTCGCCGGCGCCGGCAAGGTGATCCCGGTCGCCGCCAGCACCAGCGCCGGAGGCATTGCCTCGTTCTCGACGCAGCAGTCGTACGTCGCCACCGCCGGCCTCGCCGCCCCCGGCGACAACATCACCAGTACCTACGCAGGGTCGTCGTACGCCGCCCTCTCCGGCACGTCGATGGCGTCACCGTACGTCGCCGGAGGCGCCGCCCTCGTGTGGTCGACCTACCCGTCGCTGACGCGGGCCCAACTGCGCGACCTCTTGCGGTCGTCTGCCACCACGAACGCGACGACCCTCGCGTCGCCAAACGCGTTCGGGTCCGGCTTGCTCAACCTCGACGCCGCCCTGCCCGCTCCGCCGCCGGTGTGTCGCACCGACCACCGGGCGCGCGCACCAGGTCCGCGGGCATCCTGCCCGCTTCGCCGCCGTGGTGTCGCACCGACCACCGGGCGCGCGCACCGGGTCCGCGGGCATCCTGCCCGCTCCGCCGCCGTGGTGCCGCACCGACCGCCGGGCAGGCGTCCTTGGTCCGCGGGCATCCTGCCCGCTCCGCCGCCGTGGTGTCGCACCGGTTCACGGGCCATGGTGGAACCGGCACCCGGGCTTGCCCCTGACACGGTCGCGGACACGCCCTCACCCGTGGCGTACCACGCTCCCGGAGCGGGCAAGGATGCCCGCGGACCAGACCCAGCCCCGCCCTGCCCCCGCGATGTCGCGCCTACCCCCGGCCGCGTCACCCCGGGACCGCGGGCGTCTCGCCCGCTCCGCCGCCGTGGCGTCGCGCCGGCCACCGGGAGCCGACCGCCGTTGGCCGACTGGCGCGACCTCGCTCAGGATCCCGCCGCGTCCCGTTCCCGCCGCGCGGCGCGCCACACGTCCCGTGCCCCCTCGGCGTTCATCGCCGCGATGCCGAGGCCGACGACCAGGTCGGGCACGGCCGAGACCCATGCCATCGAGACCAGCCCGGCGCCGATGATCGCCACGTTCGCGATGGCATCGTTCCGCGCCGAAAGGAAGGCCGCCCTCGTCAGCGACCCCTGGTGATCCCGGTAGCGCGCCAGCAGCATGGCGCACCCGAGGTTCACCGCCAAGGCACCCGCTCCGGTCACCGAGAGCAGCGCCGCGTCGGGCGGTACGGGCACGAGGAACTTCTGCCAGGCCGTGAGCAGCGCGGCGCCCCCGGGCACGAGGAGCACGCAGGCAAGCACCATGCCAAGGCGCGCCCGGTTCCGTGCCTGCCACCCCAGCGCCGCCACGATCAGCACGTTCAGGAACGCGTCCTCGAGGAAGTCGATGCTGTCGGCGAAGAGCGAGACCGACCCGATGCCCTGGGCGACCCCCCACTCGACGGCGAAGTACCCGAGGTTCGCCGCGATCACCGCCAGCAGCGCCACGCGCAAGCCGGTCGGGCCGATCGCCCGGATACCGCCGCCCGCCCGCATGCCGCCCATCGCCCGTCAGTCCGCGGCCGGCACCCACGTCAGCGACCGCACGTCGTCGCTGGCGAGGTTGCCCTCACGGAACCACGGAAGCACCGCGCCGACGACGTGCCTCACCGTGCTTGTCCGGTACGTCACCCACCGCGACGGGTCATCCGCGTCCGTCACGGCGAGGCCGCCCCCGCGCGTGCCCGCCCAGATGCGCCCGTCGGGCGTCTGCGCCAGCGCCTGCACCCACGGGTGGGGCAGTGACCCCTCCCCCGCACGGATCGCGCGCCACCGGCCCGCCCCCCCCTCCGGCACCCGTTCGTCGAGGACGGAGATGCCCTCCTCGGTACCGAACCAGATGCGCCCGTCGCGGTCCCCGAGGATCGCGTGGACCTTCGGGTGGATGAGGTCGCTGTTCGTGACCGTGTAGGTCTGCCAGTGGCGGCGGTCATAGGCGGCAAGGTCTTCCGCCCCCGCCTGCGGCGCGAACGACGCCGCTCCGTTGTCGGTACCGAACCAGGTGCGCCCCACGCGGTCGCCCGTGATCGCGAACACCAGCGTGTCAGGCAACGCCCCGCCAGTGTTGTAGCGGGTCATGCCGACGATCCACCGGCCATCCCCGCCCCCTGCCGTCGATGCCTCGGACGCAGTGACCTCGGCCCGCGATGCCCTCGCCGGCACCGCCGTCCGCGCGGCGAACACGTTGACGCCCCCGGCGCCCCCAAACCACGCGCGTCCTGCGTCGTCGAGGTAGACGACGTCGAGGATCTGGTGCAGCAAGGGCGTGTTGCGCCCGAGGAAGAGGTAGGTGCCTCGCCGCGGGTCGATCGCCGCGCCGCCGTTCGCCGTCGCCACCCACGCGACACCACGGCGGTCGACCGCGACGCCGAAGACGTGGGCATCCGGAAGGCTGCCGTCCTGGACGGCGTGCAGCGACCACGCGGCGCCCGGCCCGGCGGGCGTCGACACGAGGCCGCGCGTCGTGCCGATCCACGTCTCGCCCCCCGGCCCGACGGCGATCCCGCCGATCTCGCTGGACGGGAGGGGCACCGACGGCCACGCGAGGGTCTCGACGCGCGCCACCCCGTCCCGCCCGACGGCGATGCGATTGGCACCCCGGTTCGTGCCGACCCACAGGGTGCCGGGCGCGGCGAGGTCCGGCACCTCGCGTGCCGTGGCAAGGCCGGCACCGGCGCCAGTCGCCACGACCAGTGCGGAAACCACGGCCACCCCCACGGCCGCGCGCGCAAGGCGGCGGCGCGCGCTGACCCACGCCACTGCCAGGGCCTGGCGCTCGGCGTGCGACGACCGCGACTGGCGCCATCGCCACAGGTAGGTGCTGGCCGACGCTGCCATCACGGCGAGGCCGAGCAGCACCACCTCGGCGGGGTATTGCGCCCGGCCAAGGCGCGACATGTTGGTCTCGACGGCCACGAGGCCGGCCGCGCCATCCGGCAGGACGGCGCGGAAGTAGATCGGTGGCGCGACGACCGCGACCAGCGATGCCATGCCGACCCACCATCGCGCCGCGCGCCCGAGCGGGGTACGCCCCGCGCGGCGCCAGGCCAACCACGCGACCGCCGCGACCACGACGGCGACGACCGGGGCCAGCTGCGTCCACGTGGCGGGCGACGCGAGTCGCGCCACGAACGACGCCGCGACCGCCTGCACGCGAAGCAGGACGCGGTCAAGAAAGTCTAGGAAGAACGACATCAAGGTGATCGGCTACCGGCTCCGGGGCGGGCAAGGATGCCCGCGGACCACGCACGCCCGGAGGCCGACGCGACACGGCGGGGCAGGAAAGGATGTCCGCGGACCACGCCCGCCCGTCCAGTGGTCGGCGCGACACGGCGGCGGGGCGGGCAAGGATGCCCGCGGACCACGCCCGGAGGTCGGCGCGACACGGCGGAGGGGGCAGGCCCGACCGGCTACCATATGGAAACGTCGCGCGTGCCCGGGCGGCACGGCCGACGGGACGCGGAGGGGAACGCTCCCGGCCCCGCCGCGCGACACGCCAAGGCCCGGCACGATGGACAGCAACCCCGCGCGCGCCACCCGGGCCGCCTGGTCCAGCCTTGCGACCGCCGTCGCCTTCTGGGTCGTCGCCTGGCTCGTCCCCGAGATCCGCGAGTTCGCGATCGTCGCGGGCCTCTGCTTCTTCTTCCTGATCGGCGGCGTGGTCACCTGGGGGACCCGGGGCGGGCACTGACACCGCGCCCCGGGAACCGCCCGGTCGCGCGCTACGCGCCCAGCGCCGCCTTGACCTGGTCGAACAGCGGCCGGTTCTGGCAGACGTGCCGGTCCGGCAGGCCGCCGAGCGCCACGCTTGACGAGATCTCGTGCGTCCGGCGACGCACCGCGTGGCCCGCCTCGACCGACTCGCTCGACATGTGCGGCGTCAGGATGACGTTCGGCAAGCCGTGCAACGGGCTGTCCTTCGCCAGCGGTTCCACATCCGTCACGTCCAGGCCCGCCCCCGCGAGGTGGCCCGACTTCAACGCCTCGATCAGGGCGACCTCATCGACGAGCGGCCCACGGGCCGTGTTGATCAGGTAGGCGCCCTTCTTCATCTGCGCCAGGCGGGCCCCGTTCACCAGGTGGCGCGTACTCGCGGATAGGAAGGTGTGGACGCTGACGAAGTCCGACTGCCCAAGCAGGTCATCGAACGAGACGAGCGTCACGCCGTACTGGTCGGCCACCGACTGATCCACGTACGGGTCGTACGCCAAGACGGTGAACCCGAACGGGCGCAAGCGCTCCGCCGTCAGGCGCGCGATCACCCCGAACCCGACGAGGCCGACCGTCAGCACCGACAGGCGCCGCACCGGTACGGCCCGGTCCGGGCGCCCGCGACGGTCCGCCCACTCGCCGGACCGCACGAACCGGTCGGAGATCAGCAACTGCTGGTTCATCCCGAGGATGAGGGCGAGGGCGTGGTTGGCCACCTCCTCGCTGAACGCATCCGGAACGTTGGCGAACAGGATCCCGTTCGCCGTCGCCGCGTCCACGTCGATGTCGTCGTAGCCGACGTACGGGCGCAGGATCAAGCGCGCCTGCGCCAGCTGCGCGATGTCGGTCGCGTTCAGGCTGACGCCCGAGATGACGACGTCCGCCTCGGCGAACGCCGACGCGACCTTCCCGTCGCCCCGGTGCAACGGTTCGACCGTGATGTCCAGGCCGTGGCCCAGCAAGGCGGCGTGCACGACGTCGTCGCGATTGACGCCGGCGGCACCGCGCGACGCGATGGCCACCCGTCCCGGACTGTGCCACTGCGCCCGATCCCATCGCGCCGGTAGCGTGAACGTGGACATGAGGCCTCTCCCCTTCCTTACGGCGGAACGCCGCCGGCACCTCGGGGGGACCGTCTCCCTCGAAGCCCGGGTATAGTGCCACACCGATGACGACCTCCATCCTGACGCCGGTGGACGGCCGCGTGGAGGGGTACGACGCCCTCCTCGCCCTCGACCACGCCCACCTCCTCCACCCGCAGCACCACCCGGCCGACCACGCCGAGGCGCTGATCTTCGACCGCGGCGAGGGCGCCGTCCTGTGGGACGTGCGCGGGCACCGCTACCTCGACGGCCTCTCGTGCCTCTGGAACGTGAACGTCGGCCACGGGCGCGCCGAGTTGGCCGAGGCCGGCGCCGCCCAGATGCGCCGCCTCGCCTTCGTCAACTCCTACGTCGGGTCGTCGAACGAACCGGCGATCACCCTCGCCGCTCGCATCGCCCGCCTGGCGCCGGGCACCCACCTGAACACCACCTTCTTCACCACCGGCGGCGCCGAGTCCAGCGACACCGCCTTCAAGACGGTGCGTCGCTACTGGGCCTTGCGCGGGCAACCGGGCAAGGTGAAGGTCATCTCGCGCACCAACGGCTACCACGGCACGACCATCGGCGCGACCGCCGCGACCGGCCTGCCCGTCTTCCATCCGTTGTGGGGCCCGCCCGCGCCCGGCTTCGTCATCGTCCCCCCGATGGACGTCGATGCCATCGAGGCGGCCATCCTTGCCGACGGTCCCGAGACGGTCGCCGCCGTCATCGCCGAACCGGTGCAGGGGTCGGGCGGCGTCTACCCGCCCCCGGCGGACTACTTCCCGCGCCTGCGCGCCTTGTGCGACCGGTACGACGTGCTGCTGATCGCCGACGAGGTGATCACCGGCTTCGGGCGCACGGGCACGTCCTGGGGCCTCGACCATTGGGGCGTCGTGCCCGACGTCATCTCGTTCGCCAAGGGCATCACCTCCGGGTACCAGCCGCTTGGCGGGATCATCATCAGCGACGCGATCCGCGACGTCATCTACGACCAGCCCCCGGCGCAACGGTGGTGGCACGCGTACACCTACTCGGCCCACGCCACCTGTTGCGCGGTCGCGCACGCGAACCTCGACCTCATCGAGCGGGAAGGGCTAGTCGCCCGCGCCGGTGCCCTCGGGGAACGCCTGGTCGCCGGACTCGCGCCCCTCGCCGGGCACCCCGCCGTGCGCGAGGTGCGCGGCTTTGGCCTGATGGCCGCCGTCGAGTTCACCGCCGGCGCCGTGCCCGGCGGCGGGGGCGCCCTTGCCAAGGCGATGCGTGACCGCGGCCTGTTCACGCGCTACCGGAACGACACCGTCATGTTCGCGCCGCCCTTCGTCACCACCGACGCCGAACTCGACGAGTTGCTTGGCATCACGCGCGACTCCGTGCGCGCCGTCACCGGCGAGTGACCCCTACCGGCGCGATGACGGCACCCGGCACGATGACGGCACCCGGCACGATGACGGCACCCGGCACGATGACGGCACCCGGCGCGATGACGGCACCCGGCGCGATGACGGCACCCGGCGCGATGACGGCACCCGGCATCGCCGCGACCCTCGAGTTCGACCCGGCGGCCCTTGCGCCGCGCGAGGCGTACCGCCTCCTCATCGGCGGCATCCTGCCCCGCCCGATCGCGTGGGTCTCCACCGTCGCGCCCGACGGCACCCGCAACCTCGCGCCGTTCAGCTTCTTCACCATCGTCTGCGAGTCCCCGCCAACGATCTGTTTCGCGCCGTCCCGCACCGCCGACGGCCACAAGAAGGACACCCTCGCGAACGTCGAGGCGACCGGCGAGTTCGTGGTCAACGTCGTCGGCGAGGCGCAGGTCGAGGCGATGAGCCATTCCTCGGCGACGGTCGCGGCGACGGTCGACGAGTTCGCCCTCGCCGGCCTCGAGGCGACACCCTCCTCGGTCGTCCGTCCCCCACGCGTCGCCGGGGCACCGGTCGCCTACGAGTGCCGCCTCGCGCAGGTCGTCCACGTCGGGGGCGACCGGCCCGGCGCCGGCTGCCTCGTCCTCGGCACGGTCGTGCGGGTCCACGTCGCCGCCGACGCATGGCGCGACGGCCGGATCGACACCGACGTGGCCCGTCAGGTCGGTCGAGGCGGCGGTGACGACTACGTGCGCACGCGCGACCGCTTCGCCCTTCGCCGCCCCGTCGTCGATCCTGACGGCACCGTCCGCCTCCCCGCGTAGGCCCCCCGTCATCCCATCGCCCATGCGCCCGCCTTCGCCACCGAGGCACGGGTGCGTCCCGCGCGCCTCCCCCGCCATGCCTGGCGGCACACGGGACCGCCCGGGGTTACCGGGATCCTGGCGTCACCACCACGTGCGACACGAGGACCGGGCCGCGCCCGGGGAGGTTGGCCAACGATGAACGCGATCGTGCGGTGGGCCGGGCGCCTGTCTCCGGGCGAGGCGGTCGTCGCCTCCCTGCTTGCCGGCGAGGCGTGGCGCCTGGCGTGGGGCGTCCTCCAGACGGGCGCCCTCGCCCCCATCCACCCGAAGCGCCCCGACCCGAACCGCACCTACCCGCCCGTCTCGGTCGTCGTGCCCGCGCGCAACGAGGCGGCGACGATCGATGCCTGCATCGACGGCGCGCTCGCGCAGGACTATCCCGACCTCGAGATCCTCGTGGTTGACGACTGCTCGACCGACGACACGGCGGCGCGGGTGAGCGCCCGTGCGTCGGTCGATCCGCGCGTGCACCTCGTCGCTGGCGCCTCCTTGCCGGAGGGGTGGGCCGGCAAACCGTGGGCGTTGCACCAGGGGATCGCCAGGGCCCGTGGTGAATGGTTCCTCCTCGTCGATGCCGATACCTGCCTGCATCCCGGTGCCGTCACCGCCGTCGTCGATGCCGCGCGCGACGGCTGGTCGTCGGTCACCGACGCCCCGGCCCCGGACGGCGGCTTCTCCGTCCTCTCGATCCTGACCGGGCAGTTGCTGCCCACGTGGTGGGAGCGGGTGGTCCAGCCGGCGGTCCTCGGGGCGATCATGGAGTCGCTGCCCGTACGCCTCGTCAACTCGCCACGGTTCCCTGGCATCGCCATGGCCAACGGGCAGTTCCTCCTCGTGCGGCGCGACGCCCATGACGCCATCGGGGGCTACGCGGCGATCCGTGGCGAGATTGCCGAGGACATCATGTTCGCCCGGCGCGCGAAGCGCCACGGCCTGCGGTTGCGCCTCGCCGCCGGGCAGTCGCTGGCGACGACCCGCATGTACACCACGCCGGGCGCCCTGTGGGAGGGGTGGACGAAGAACCTCCACGTCGGTTCGCGCCTGTTGCCCGGGATCGTGATGCCCGGCCTCGCATACCTGTTGTCGGCCGCGATCGCGCCGTGGGTCCTGCTTTTCGCCGCCAACCGGGTGCGCGATCACCGGGACGCGAGGCGGATGCGCGGCGCCGGGGGCGCGCTCCTGGCACTGGGCATCCTGCACCGCCGCGCGATCGACCGTCCCCTCGGCGTGCCCCGCCGGTACGCCCTAGCGCAACCGCTCGGCGTGCTGGCGCTGGTCGTGCTGATGGTCGCCAGCCAGTTGCGCGTGCTGTCCGGCCGTGGCGTCACCTGGAAGGGGCGCCGCTACACGCGCTAGCCGTGCCTGTCCGACATTTCGGCGTCAGTGGGCATGGTCGGCGACGGGAATGGTCGGCGACCAGCCCCGAGGCGCACGCGCCCAGGACAGGGGCTAGCCTCGCCGGGACCGCGCTAGCCCCGCCGGGTCTTGGTGCGCCGCGCGGCTCGACTGGGAGCGTCGGCGTCCCGCCGGCCGTGCCGGGGCCGCGCTAGCCGCGCCGGTCGACGATCTCGGGCCGGTCAGGGTTGTACGACTGGTAGCCGCCGAAGCGCGCGCGGCTCGCCCGGACCTGCGACCGCTGCGTCTCGTTCGCCTGGACCGCCGCGACCATCAGCACGCGCAGCCGCTGGTCCCGCTCCTCGAGGGCCGCGACCGTCTCGCGCACGTCGTCCGGCAGCGCCGGCTGGCCGGGCGCGACCAAGGGTGCCAGCACCTGCCCGGCAAGGCCAAGCGCCTCCGCCCGCCGGTCGGCCAGATCCTCGATCTCATCGACGTGGTTCTGGTCGAGGGCCTCGATCAGCGCCTCGGTCAGGAAGCCGACCGTCACGTAGCAGGCGCGCAGGGCATCGACCGGGCCGGTCATCCCCTACCCGACAAGGTTCGTCGGCACGCTGCCGATCGGCGGCGCGGTCCCCGCCGCGAGCTCGGCGTGGTACGTCTTGACCGCCTGTTCCCATGCTGGCAGGAGGCCCCGCAGGAGTCCCTCGACCTCGCTTGCCGCCTCGACATCCCGCCGGATGTTCGCGTCGATCAGGCGCCGGTACATGTAGTCGTACAGGCGCATCAGGTTATTTGCCAAGTCACCGAAACTGAGGTTCAGGCTGCCCATCAACTCCGCGATGATCGCCTGCGCCTTCAGGAGGTTCTCGCGCGACGTCGTGTAATCCTGCTGTTCCAGGGCGGTCCGGCCGATCGCGGTGAAGCGGATGCATCCCTGGTACAGCATGACGATGAGCTGTGCCGGGCTGGCCGTCTCGGCCGCCGCCCGCTGGTAGCCTTGGACACCTTGGGCGACCCGCTGCCGGTTGAGCGCGGTGAACCCCGGAGGCAACCCTTCCACTACTCTCGTGTCCTGACGTCCGGCATCAACCGCGCCCGTGCCGCGACCCCGCAAGGCCACGGACCCTGCCCGGGCGTCGCGACGGAAGCGTACCATCGGCCCGCCTGGTGACAGGCCGGTACTTCCCTGCACCACCACCCGGCGCCGGGCTTCCGCCCCGTGCCTAGTTCTTGGATAGGGACGCCAGTTGCGCGCTCAGGCTCGAGCTTTGCGCCTGCAGCTTGGACATCGTCGACTCCAGGTTCGAGTACTTCCGCTGGAGGGACGCCTGCTTGTCGTCGAGGCGCATCTGCATGTCGGCGATCCGCCGGTCAAGGTCGCGCAACTGCGTGTCGGCCGACGTCTGCGACGAGTTCAGCATCCCCGAGAACGCGGTTGCGTTCATGAGGTACAGCTTCAGGGAGTCGAGCGGCCCGCTCGACACGCCGAACAGGGACTGGACGGCGTCCGGGTTGGCGGTGAGCGCCTCGGTGAACTTCGTCTCGTCGAGGACCAGGCTGGTCGTGCTGCCGACGGCCGACCCGACGGCGCCGGACGAAAGACCGATGGACGGTAACGACTTGTAGGCGGTCGTCAGGCTTGACGCGGCCGTGTTCACCGCGGCGCGCAGGCGGTTCATGATGCCCTCGACCATCGCGTCGCCCGCGAAGGGCCCACGCGTCCGCGTCGCCGCGTCAATCTTCGTGTTGTCCTGCACCCACTTCAGGGCCTCGTTGTAGGCCGTCACGAAGGTCTTGACGTTCGCCACCGCGGCCGTGGTGTCCTGCCCGATGCTGACCGTCGCCGTCGTGTTCAGGGTGCCCGTCAGGTTCACGGTCACCCCGCCGATTGCCCGCGTCACCGTGTTGCTCGTACTCGACTGCACGGCGCCCCCGTTGATCGAGTAGCGCGCGTTCTGGCCCAGGGTGGTGACCCCCAAGTCGGACGGGGACCCGGCGGTGTCCGTCAACTTCAGGGCATTGGCCAGGTCCAGGCTACCGTTGCCCTCGTTGTCGTCGATCGTGATCGCGGTCGCGCCGGTGCTGCGGTTCTGCAGGGTCATCTTGCCCGTCAGCGGGTCGAAGCTGGCCAGGACTCCCGCGCCGGACGCGTTGATCCGGCTGACGATCGAGTTGAGCGTGTCGGTCTCGGCCTCCCAGGTGATGATCGTGCCGTTGATGCGGAACTCGCCCGGCCCGGCCAGTCCAAGCGACGTGTCGAGGGTCGCCGTCGCCGACGCCGTCGTCACCGCCGCCGTTGCCGTGTAAGTGCGCGTCGTCGTGGTGATGTCGCCGGAGGACGTGATCGGCGTCGTCGTTGCCGTCGTCGGCAACTTCAGGGCGTTCAGCAAGCTGTTGTTGTACTGCGTGTTGTCGGTGGTAAAGCGCAGCGCGCCGTTGTACCCGCTGATGGTGATCCGCCCGTTGCTGTACGTCGCCGTGGCATTCGGGCCGAGGTTCAAGCCGCCTGCCCCGGTGCTCGCCTGCAGGTAGCTGGTGATGTCGGCGATCACGTCCGCGATCGTGCCGCTCGTGCTGATCGGGATCGTGGCGGTGTTCGTACCGTCCGTCAGGGTCAGGGTCGGCGACACCGCCGCCGCCCCGGTCGATGGGTTGATGAAGTTCCACCCGGCCTCGGCAAGCGTCGTTGTCGAGGTTGCGACCGTGTCGGCCGTCGCCACCGCTAGGTTCGTCACCGCAAAGAAGTTCGCGGTGTCGTTCGGTCCGCCAAAGATCAACTCGTACCCCGCCGGCGCGGTGAACGAGAATTGCCCGTTCGTGAGCGAACTCGTCGCGCCACCCGACGGCAGGAGGACGAGGTTGAGCGTGTCCTCGACCGCCTGCTTCACCGAGTCCATCTGGTCACCCGAGTTGATCGTCAGGACCTTGGACTTGACGACCCCAGTCAACGTGTCGCGGATGCCGACCGTGATCGTGCCGTCGCCGGACGTCAGGTTGGTGCCGGGCACGTCCGCCACGGTGGTCGCATCTGCGATCAGCGTGCCGATCGCCGCGCCGCTGGTCAGCGTGGTGCGCGTCGCCAGCTGGCTGACGTTCACCGTGAACGCCTGCAAGGCCGTGTTCGCGGCGACGGTCGCCGTCGCGACGGCCGTGTTCGTCGACGTGGCCGACCGTGTCTGGGTCGCCGTCGACAGCATCAGCGTCGAGGTCGCCGACCGCAACGAGCTCAGCTTCGAAGCGATCTCGGTCAGGCCCGCCTTGCGGTTCTGTAGTTTCGTCTGCGCGCCCTGCAGCTTCGAGAGCGGTCGCTTCTCGATCTGCATGAGCTTTTCGACGATCGACGCCGTGTCGAGGCCGGACGCCAGGCCGGTGACCTGGAACTGCGACTGCAGCGACGAGGATGACGAGGATGAACTGACGGTACCCACGGTGGCGATTCCTTACATGGCACGGCGCCGGGACGAACAGGTGGCGAAGGCGGGATGGCGAGGCGCCGACGACGCGGCGCCGGCAAGTCCGACGGCCTGACGCGCAGGCGCGCCCCGTTTCCCGCGTGGCGCTTACGGCAAGTATCGGCACGACGGACCGTCCAGTGAAGGGCGCGTCCCGGTCGCTGGAAGCCGGGCACGGCATCTCGCCGGGGCGGGGGAACCACTACCGTGGCACCCGGTATCAGCCTTTCCGATGTTGCCACGATTACCCACGTTCTGTATCGTTGCCCGTGGCGCGCCACCGCCTCGTCCCGCCCGCGGTGTCGGGATGCCCGGTAGCCTGCCGACCGAACTCGATTTCACGCGCCTCGCCTCAGGACTGGACACCAAGGTGAAGTGGTTCCGACGCATGGCCCGGCGCGCCTGCCACTTCGTGGCGGCCTCGGTGCTTGCCATCGCCCCCTCGCTGCCGGTCTGGCAGGCCGCCGCCGTCGCCGAGGCGTCCACCAACTTCCAGGCCATCGCCGAGACCCCCTCCGCGCTTGACCCGCACCTCCAGTCCTACCTTGCGGGGGTCCCGTCGCGCGTCACCATCGTGCCCGTGCCCCCCGCACCGGGCAGCGTGCGCGCGCGCGGCGCCTCGCAAGCCGCCGGCGTCAACGTCATGATCGACGCCACGAGCGACATCCGTCCCAGCCTCCGCGCCATCGGTGCGAGCGTCCGCACGCGGACCCGTTCCGGGATCATCACCGCGACGGTGCCGGTCAACGCCCTCGAGGCGGTCGCCAAGCTTTCCGGGGTGACGCGGGTCAACGCCTCCCTCCCGACCACCCCCCTCCTTGACCAGAGCCTGCAAGCAGCGGGCATCGTCGATGGCAACGGTGACCCGCACGCGGCGACGACCGGCATCGCCGCCGACGGCCGGGGCACGATCGTCGCGATCGTCGACACGGGCATCGACTTCACCCACGAGGACTTCAAGGACCAGGACGGCAACACCCGCATCGTCGCCCTCTGGGACCAGACGCAGGGAAGTACCGGCACGGCCGCCACCGGTTCCGGTTCGCGTGCCGTCGATGCTTTCACCTACGGCACCGAGTGCACGCCCACCCAGATCAATGCGGATGCCTGTTCGCAAGCGGACACCAACGGCCACGGCACGCACGTCGCTAGCACCGCCGCCGGCAACCTGGGCGCCGCCCCGAAGGCCGACATCATCGTCGTCAAGTACGCCTTCCAGGACTCGTACGCCGTCGATGCGTGGGCCTGGGTCATCGCCAAGGCGTCGTCCCTCGGCAAGCCGGTCGCCATCAACAACAGCTTCGGCGGCCACAACTACGCCCACGACGGCGGAGCCGCTACTGAACGCGCCATCGACGACTACGCGCAGTTGCCGGGCGTCGCCTTCATCGTCGCCGCCGGCAACGACGGCGCCGCAGCCATCCACGACCGGGGCACCGTCAGCGCCACAAGCAGCGCGGACATCGCGTTCTCCGCGACCGGGTCAACCGCGTCGATCAACCTCTGGTACGGCGCCACCGACAACTTCACGGTGAGCGTCCTGAAGGACGGCGTCGAGTCGGCGAAGTCGACCAAGGGGTCACGTGCCCGCACGACGACGATTTCCGGGTCCGGCATCACCATCGCCAACTGCAATGGCGCATCCACGCCCACCGGCATGTGCCAGGTCTCGATCGAGTTGACAGGCATGTCCGGATCGACCCTATCCCCGGGCACGGGATGGGTCGTGCGCCTGCAGCGGACCGACCTGGCGCGCACCGGCAGCACCGGCGAGTGGGATGCCTGGGTCGCCGGCGGCAGCGCCACCTTCGACTCTCAGGCCTTGCGGACGACCCTCGGCGAACCCGGGACCGCCGCCGGCGCCATCACCGTCGGGTCGTGGGTCTCCAAGGCCACCTGGACCCCCGTCATCGGCGGCAACTTCACCAACGGCATGACCGTCGGGGCGCACAGCAACTTCTCGTCGCTCGGCCCGACACGCGACGGGCGGGCGAAGCCGGAGATTTCCGCCCCGGGCGAGGTGATCAACGCCGCCCTGTCCAAGGACGAGGCCGACGCAAGCACGCAACGGATCACCGTCGGGAGCCCCGGCACGGCGAACAGCCGCATCGTCCTCCAAGGCACCAGCATGGCCGCCCCGCACGTCGCGGGGCTTGTCTCGTTGTTGCTCCAGAAGAACCCGACACTCACCACCGCGCAGGTCAAGGACGCCCTGTTCGGGACCGACGTGGACCCGAGCGTCACGAGCGACGACCGCACCCTTCAGACCGGCGTCGCGTCCGAGGACCAGGTGACGATCGCGGCGGACGGCACCGGCAACACCGGTCGCCCGGCGTGGAACAACCGGTGGGGCTTCGGCAAGGTCAATGGCCTGACCGCCCTCAACACCGTGACGTACACCGGCCCGTCCGCGACCGCCACCGCGACCGCCGTCGCCTCGTCGACGGCAACCGCCGCCGCAAGTGCGACCCCGACTGCCACGCCGGTCTCGTCCGCGACGGCGACCGCCACCAACACCCCGACCGCGACGCCGCTCGCCACGGACACCGCGACCGCCACGCCGGTCTCGTCCGCGACCGCGACGGCCACCAACATCCCGACCGCGACCCCCGTCGCCACCGATACCGCGACCGCCACGGCCGCCCCCACCGCGACCCCCGTCGCCACGGACACCGCGACCGCCACGGCCGCCCCCACCGCGACCCCCGTCGCCACCGATACCGCGACCGCCACGGCCGCCCCGACCGCGACCCCCG
>CAMBEO010000024.1 GCA_945865725.1 Thermoflexus hugenholtzii JAD2
ACGTTGCGCTCGGCCCGGACGCGCTGTTTCGCACTGCTAGGCGCGATCCATTGGTTGTGGCGGGCTCGGGGCGTCCTCCCGTCGTGGTGTTCGACGACCACAATGCCGAGTTCATGTTGCAGTCGTCGGCTTCGATGCTTGATCGGCGCGTCCCGCGTCGTTGGGTTCGGGCGGCGTATTCGGCGGTGCAGGCGTCAAGGCTTCGGCGCCGCGAGTCCTTGTACGCGGCGGCGGCGGATCTGTGCGTGTCGGTTTCGCCGGAAGATGGCGCCCACCTCTCGTCTGTGGTTCCGGGCCTCTTTCCGCTTGTCGTTCCCAACGGTATCGACGTTGCATCGTTCCCGTTGCCGGTGCCGTCACCGGTTCCGACGGTCTTCTTCTCCGGGAAGATGGACTACCGTCCGAATGTCGATGCATGTGAGTGGTTCGTGGAGCAGGTCCTGCCCCTTGTGCGGGGCGCGGTCCCTGGTATGCGCGTGGTCCTTGCGGGCCGCGATCCGACGCTGTCGGTCCGGGCGTTGGCGTCGGACGGTGTGGAGGTCACCGGGTTCCTGACGGAGCCGGCGATGCGTGCGGGGCTTGGCCAGGCGTGGGTAGCCGTCGTGCCCGTGCGGATGGGCAGTGGCACGCGGTTCAAGGTTCTGGAGGCGATGGCGGCGGGCGTCCCGGTCGTTTCAACCTCGTTTGGCGCCGCGGGGTCGGGTGTCGTGGACGGCGTCCACGGTCGCCTCGCGGATGATGCGGCCGGCTTCGCGGGGGCGATCATCGAACTGCTCGGTGACCCGGTTGCACGGAGGCGTCTCGCGGATAGGGCGAGGGATCTCGCGCGGTCGCGTCATGACTGGTCCGTCATCGTCCCTCGCCTCGTCGATGCGTACGTGTCGCTCCTCGGCCGGTCGTTGTCGCGGGTATCGGTCATCGGCACCGTTCGGAACGAGGGGGCGACGATTGGTCGCCTCGTCGAGGGTCTTGGCGCGCAGGTCATGGCGCCGACCGAGGTCGTGATCGTGGACGGCGGGTCAAGCGATGCCACCGTGGCGCGGGCGCGATCGGCGGGCGTGGCGCTTCCGGTCGCCGTCCATGAGGCGCCCGGCTTGAACATCGCCGCCGGACGCAACCTCGCCGTCGCACGGACGTCAGGCGAGGTGATTGCCGTCGTCGATGCTGGCACGGTCGTCGCGCCGGAGTGGCTTGATCGCCTTGCGCGCGCCCTGGAGGCGAACCCTGCGGTCGATGTCGCGAGCGGATTTTTCGTCGGCGCCCCCGAGTCGTCGTGGGAGCGTGCCCTCGCGGCGACGACCCTCCCGTCAGTCGAGGACATCGACCCTGCACGATTCTTGCCGTCGAGCCGATCGGTGGCCTTCCGGCGGGCGGCCTTTGAAATGGTGCAGGGATATCCCGAATGGCTTGACTACGGCGAGGATCTCGTTTTCGACCTCGCCTTGCGCCGGAAGGGCGCCACGTTCCGCTTCGTGCCGCGGGCGGTCGTGCGGTTCCGCCCACGGGCGACCGTCCGTGCCTTCTTCCTCCAGTACTACCGCTATGCGCGTGGGGACGGCAAGGCCGGCCTCTTCGCCGGCCGCCACGCCATCCGGTATGGCACCTATCTCGGGGGTGTTGCCCTCGGTGTCGCCATCTGGGGAGGCCCGGACCCTCTTCCTCCAGCGTTGCTTCTTGCTGCCGGTGCGATTGCGTACCTGCGTCGGCCGGTCGCGCGCCTCGTTGCCCAGTCCGACGCGGCGGTCGTGTTCGCCGTTGCCGTGCCGTGGGTGCCGGTCGTTCGTCTCGTGGGCGACGTCGCCAAGATGCTTGGCTATCCTGCCGGCCTGTGGTGGCGATGGTCACGGCGCGAGGCCCCGCACGACCGCCGCGAAGGCGGCGCGAAGTGACCAGGCCTTGGATCGGCGCGTTGACTGACGCCTCCGCCGTTGGCGGCGCGCCAGGACTGTCGGTCGTGATCGTGACTTACCACGTTCCCGACCTCTTGCGTCGGTGCCTGGGTTCCCTCGCGGTTGCCACCGCCCCGTTCGGCCTCGAGGTGATCGTGGTCGATGCCGGTACCGACGGGACCGGCGCCAGCGTTCGCCGTGACTACCCGGACATCCTGGTCATCGACGCGCCCGAGAACCCCGGTTTCGGCGCGGCGTCCAACCTGGGACTGCGTCGTGCCCGCGGCCGGTGGCTCCTGATGCTCAACCCGGACACCGAGGTTCCGGTCGATGGCCTCGTGAAGGCCGTCGCGGCGCTCGAGAGAGACCCCGTGACAGGCATCGTCGGCCCGAAGCTCGTGCGTGCCGACGGCTCCCTCGACCGTTCCGCCCGCCGCTCCTTCCCGACGCCGGCCAACGCTCTGTACCATTTCATCGGGCTGCCTCGCCTCCTTCCCGGCCACCGCCGCTTCGGCGCCTACAACCTCACGTACCTTGACCCGGATGCCGAGGCGTACGTCGATGCCGTCGCCGGTTCGTTCATGCTCGTCCGCCGGGAGGCGCTTGAAGCCGCCGGGCTTTTCGACGAGACATTCTGGATGTACGGCGAGGACCTGGACCTCTGCTTGCGCGTGCGGGACGCGGGATGGCGCGCCCGCTACGTGCCCTCGGTCGTGGTGACGCACCTGAAGGGGCAGAGCAGCCGCCGCCGACCCCTGCGGTGCACGTACGAGTTCTACCGGGCGATGATGATCTTCCATTGGAAGCACCGCGCGGCGACGTCGGGACCATTGGTCAATGCCGCCGTCAGCGCCGCCATCGTCGCCCTCGGTGCCGTCGCCATCGTGCGCGACCGCCTGCGCCCGGCGTCGCGCCGGCGCGTTTCCTAGTCGAGGGCGGTCGGGCGATGCGTTTCGGAGGGACCGGTTGGGAATCGAGCTAGGGGGGAGGCCGGCGCGAGTGCCGGGCGGCGCGGGTGCGAGCGAGAACGCGCTCCGCCGCGACCCGCTACCGCCGTTGGTCCGCCTCGCCCTTTCCCCGGGATTCCTCCTCTTCGTCGATACGCTCGCCATCGTCGGCGGGTTCCTCGTCGCGTACGTCGTCCGCTTCGTCTGGCAGCTCCCGGCAGCGGAGGAGGTCCAAGCCCTCCGCAGTTACGCGAGCCTCGTCGCCCTCTGCATCCCCTTGGCGTGGGCCGCCTTCGCCGCCTATGGCCTGTACCACCCCCGGCAACTCGTCAACGCGGTCGACCAGGTGTTCCTCATCGGCACCGCGATGCTCGTCGCCGTCGTCGCCGCCGTTGCCATCGCCTCGTTCGCGATCCGTGGATGGCCTGACTATTCGCGCCTCCTCCTTGGGTACGTGTGGGTCGCCTGCACCGGCTTGGCGTTCGCCGGTCGCTTCGCCTGGGTCCGATGGCGCGGGAACCTCGCCTCGCGGGGAACGGGCGTGCGTGCCACCCTCGTCGTTGGTGCCGGCGTCGCCGCCGTGCGCATCGCACGCCATTTCGAGCGCCTCCCGCACCTCGGCTACCGGGTCGTCGGGTTCGTCGATGCCACGCTCCCCGTTGGCGGCGTCCCCGTCGGCGCGACCGCGCCCGTCGTCGGTCGCCTCGAGGCGATCGACGCCATCCTCGGCGAACTGCAACCCCAGGAACTGATCCTCGCCGACCCGACACTCTCGAACCTCGAGTTGCTCGACCTCGTGAACCGGTGCGAGGGCCAGCCGGTCGGCATTCGTGTCTATCCCGACCTCTTTCAGGCCCTCGTGAACGACGCGTCGCTCGTGAACCTGCAAGGCCTGCCGCTCGTGTCGCTGCGAGCGAGCGAGCTCGAGGGGTGGCAGCGCACCGTCAAGCGCGCCTTCGATATCGCGTTCTCGGCGACGGTCCTCGTGGTGTCCGCGCCGCTCGTCCTCCTCGTCGCCCTTGCCGTCCGCCTCGAGTCGCCCGGACCGGTCTTCTTCACCCAGGAGCGGCTTGGCCAGGATGGGAAGCGCTTCCATGCCATCAAGTTCCGCTCGATGGTCCAAGACGCCGAGCGGCAAAGCGGCCAGTTCTGGACGGTTCCGAACGACTCGCGCCGTACCCGGATTGGCGCCTGGCTACGTCGCCACTCGGTCGACGAGTGGCCCCAGTTCATCAATGTCCTTGTCGGCGACATGAGCGTCGTCGGGCCGCGCCCGGAGCGCCCGATGTTCGTCGCGCAGTTCAGCGAGAGCGTGCCGGACTACCTTCGGCGCCTGCGAGAGCGTGCCGGGCTTACCGGGTGGGCGCAGGTCAACGGCCTGCGCGGCGACGTGCCCATCGAGGAGCGCACGAAGTACGACCTGTACTACGTCGACAACTGGTCGCTCTGGCTCGACATCAAGATCGTCCTCCGGACGGCCGTTCTCCTCGTCCGCGACTCGAGCGCGTACTAACGAGGCACGCCAGGCAGGGCGCCGCGCCGTGCTTTGCTATCCTCGGATCGAGGCCCGCAGACGGCGCGACCGCCACCCGTGCGTTCCTCGCCGGTGGCGCCAATCACGCGCGCGGGGATATCGACACCAGTGGAGTCCCGGCCCGCGTCCGACCTAGACCTGACCGACCGACAGGCGCGAATCCTGCGCGCCGTCGTCGAGCACTACGTGCGCCACGCGGTTCCCGTCTCCTCCGAGACGTTGGTACGCGAACACGGCTTCGGCGTCAGTTCGGCCACCGTGCGCAACGAGCTTGCCGAACTCGAGTCGCGGGGATACATCTGCCAGCCCCACACCTCTGCCGGGCGCATCCCCTCCGACGCCGGCTATCGCTACTTCGTCGAGCGACTGATGGCGGAACGCCACCTCTCCCGCGCCGAGCGCCACACGATCCGCCACCAGTTCCACCAGGTCGCCCTCGTGCGCGAGGAATGGCTCCAGCTCGCCGCCGCCACCCTCTCCCGCGGCGTGCAGGCCGCCGCCATCGTCACCGCGCCCCACTCCAGCCAATCCCGCCTCAAGCATGTCGAGACCGTCCAGATGCAGGACCGGCTCGGGCTCGTGATCGTCGTATTGCTTGACGGAACCGTCAAGCAGCAGCTCGTGGCCCTCCCGGACGGCGTGACGCAGGCCCGCCTCTCGGCGGCCACGGCCCGCCTCAACCCGGTCCTCGCCGGACGCACGCGCGAGGAGGTAGAGGCGCGTCTCGCCTCCCTAGCCGAGCCACCTGCCGGTCCCGACGAGGCCTTCATCGCCGCGCAGGTGGTGAGCATCGTCAAGGAAATCGACTCGCGTGCCGCGAACGTCTACCATGCTGGACTTGTCGAGTTGCTTGACCAGCCCGAGTTTGCGAGGAGCGACCGCGCCCGCGCCATCGTCGAGTTGCTCGAGCGCCCGCAAGCCTTGCGCGAACTGCTCAATCCCCTCGAGACCGGTGCCTTCGCCACCCCGGTCAAGGTCGGCACCGTCCACGTCGTCATCGGTCGCGAGAACCGGTGGGAGTGGATGCGGGAGTGCACGCTTGTCGTGGCCAACTACGGCACTGCCGGTGAGGCGGTCGGCTTCGTCGGCGTCCTCGGCCCGTCCCGCTTCCCGTACGCCGTCGCCGTTCCCGCCGTCCGGTTTGTCGCCGACCTCATGACCGAGGTGCTGCACCACGATTGGGGCGCCGCCAGTGGCGCGCGTCTCACCGAGGAGGTTGGCCGTGACTGATGACCCCCATCCGGCCGTGGAGGCCGAGGGCACATCGACTGGCGGGCGTGCCGAGGTGCGCGAACTGGAACGCCAACTCGCGGAGGCTCGCGCCCAGGTGCGCGATGCCGAGGCGCGCGCGGCCGAAAACCTCGACCGCTGGCAGCGCGCGCAGGCCGACCTCGCCAACTACCGCCGGCGCACCCAGTTCGAGCGCGAGCAGGAGCAAAAGTACGCCGTCACGCCGCTCCTCGCCGATGCACTTCGCGTCGCTGACGGCTTCGACCGCGCGTGGAAATCCTTGCCTGCCTCGCTTCACGCCCTCTCATGGCTTGACGGCGTGCTCATGCTTGACCGCCAGTTCCGCGCCACCCTTGAACGTCACGGCGCCCGGCAGATCGAGGCCATCGGCGCGCGCTTCGACCCGCGCCTGCACGAGGCGGTCGCGTCCGAACCCGGCGAGGGCCACGATCACGTCGTTGAGACCTACCAGGAGGGGTATTTCCTGCACGATCGCCTCCTGCGCGCCGCCCTCGTACGCGTCGGACCCGCGCCCGCGGCTGGTGCCGAAGGCACTCGCGATGTCGCGTCCCACGACGACCACACCGGCCATACCGATGACGTTGGCGCGTAAGTCCTGGCGATGACCCGCTCGATCGGCATCGACTTCGGAACGACCAACTCGTGCGTCGCCGTCCTGGAAGGGGGCGTACCGGTCATCATCCCCAACGCCGAGGGTGGCCGTACCACCCCGTCGGTCGTCGGCTTCACGCGCCGGGATGAGCGGCTTGTCGGTGAGATGGCCAAGCGCCAGGCCGTTACCAACGCCGAGAACACCGTCGCTTCCGTGAAGCGCCTGATGGGCCGGCGCTACGACTCGCCCGATGTCGTGCGGGACCGTGCCCACATGCCGTACGCCGTCGTCTCGGGCGACTTGGGGGACGCCCGCATCGCCGTTGGCGGTCGCGAGTTCGCCCCTCCCGAGATTTCCGCCATGGTCCTCCAAAAGCTCAAGGCCGACGCCGAGGCCTACCTTGGCGAGACGGTTTCCGGCGCCGTGATCACCGTCCCGGCCTACTTCACCGACGCGCAGCGCCAGGCGACCCGCGAGGCCGGGCGCATCGCGGGCCTCGACGTCCTCCGGATCGTGAACGAGCCGACGGCCTCGGCCCTCGCGTACGGCCTCGATCGCCGCCGCGCGGGGCGGGTTGCCGTGTACGACATGGGAGGGGGCACCTTCGACATCTCCATCCTCGAGATCGGCGAGGGCATCGTCGAGGTCCGCGCTACCAACGGCGACACCCATCTCGGCGGGGATGATCTCGATGCCCGGGTCGTCGACTGGCTAGCCGCCGGCTTCCACGCCGCGCACGGCCTTGACTTGCGGCTCGACCGGATGGCCCTGCAGCGCTTGCGCGAGGCCGCCGAGAAGGCCAAGGTCGAGTTGTCCACCGTCTCCCAGACCGAGATCAACCTCCCGTTCATCTCGGCCGACCTGGACGGGCCGAAGCACCTTGCCGTCAGCTTGACGCGCGCCAAACTGGAGCAGCTGACGGCAGACCTCCTCGAACGCACGCTCGAGCCGTGCCGACGCGCCCTTGCGGATGCCCGCCTCACACCCGCCGACATCGACGAGGTCATCCTCGTGGGCGGGCAGACGCAGATGCCCGCCGTCATGGCCGTCGTCACGCGCGTCTTCGGCAAGGCACCCCACCTCGCCGCCGTCAACCCCGACGAGGTCGTCGCCGCCGGCGCCGCGATCCAGGCGGGCATCCTCACCGGGCAGGTCAATGACCTCCTCCTCCTTGACGTGACGCCGCTCTCCCTTGGTGTCCGCACCCTCGGGGGGATCTTCACCCGCCTGGTCGAGCGGAACACCACCATCCCTGTCATGCGTACCCAGACCTTCTCGACCGCCTCCGACGGACAGGGCCGCGTCGAGATCCAGGTCTTCCAGGGCGAGCGGGAACTCGTCGACGGCAACGCCCTCCTCGGGCTATTCGAGCTCGACGGGATCCCGCCCGCGCCCCGCGGCGTCCCGAAGATCGACGTCACGTTCGACGTCGATGCGAACGGCATCGTGCACGTCTCGGCGCGCGAGCGAGAGAGCGGCATCGAGCAGCGCGTCACGGTCAGTGGCGCCGCGCGCCTCTCCGCGGACGAGGTCGAGCGGATGATCGCCGAGGCGGCCCAGGAGGCGGGGGCTGATCGCAAGCGGCGCGACGCGATCGAGGCGCGCAACCAGGCTGACGTCCTGATGCAGGATGCGGACCAGTTTCTCGCCGACGCGGGAGACCTGCTGCCTCCCGGCACCCGCGACGAGGTGGTCCGAGCCATCGGAACGGTTGACGTCACCGCCGCCCGAGATGACCTCCCGGCCCTCGCGACGGCGGGTCGCGCGCTTCGCAACCTCCTGCGCGAGCTCAATCCGGGCGGGGCGCGCCCCGGCACTGGCGACGTGCCCGGTTCCGGCGAACCGGTCGCCCACGCGACCGGCCCCGCCGATCCCGGAGAATAGGTCCATGCCGGACAAGCACGACTACTACCAGACGCTTGGCGTCGCCCGCGGGGCGAGCGAGACTGAGCTGAAGAGCGCCTACCGCAACCTGGCTCGCAAGCTGCACCCCGACGTCAACAAGGAACCGGACGCCGAGTCCAGGTTCAAGGAACTCTCGGAAGCCTACGCCGTCCTCTCCGACCCGCAGAAGCGCCAGGCCTACGACCAGTATGGCCACGGGGGCTTGCGCGGTGGCCGGGGCGGGGCGGCCGGAGCCCAGGGCTTCCCCTTCGACATGGGGGACATCCTCAACCAGTTCTTCGGGGGCGGGGCCCCCGGTGGCCGCCCGGGCGCGACCCGCGGCGCCGACCTTCGGACCACCCTTGACCTCGCCTTCGACGAGGCGGTCTTCGGGTGCGAGAAGGTGCTCGAGGTCACCCGTTGGGAGAACTGCCTCATCTGCGACGGCTCCGGCGCCGAACCGGGGAAAGCCCCGTCGCGATGTGCCCCCTGCAATGGCACTGGCGAGGTCCGTCGCGTCCAGCAGAGCATCTTCGGCCAGTTCGTCAATGTCGCGGCCTGCGAACGATGCCGGGGTACCGGCCAGGTCGTCACCCATCGGTGCGTCGACTGCGGCGGGCGGGGCAGCGTCCGGAAGGTCCGGAGCTTGACCGTCACCGTTCCGGCCGGCGTCGACAGCGACATGGAGATCCGCTTGAGTGACCAGGCCGACCGTGGCGAGCGGGGAGGCCCGAGCGGCGACCTCTACGTTCGCCTGCGCGTCAAGGCGCACCCGAAGCTTCGCCGCGACGGTGCCGACCTGATCTACGAGTTGCCCCTGGACGTCGCCCAGGCCTCACTTGGTGCCGAGGTGCAGATCCCGACCCTCGCGGGCGAGGAGGCCTTCCGCGTCCCGGCCGGCACGCAACCCGGACACGTCTTCTCGCTCCGTGACCGCGGCGCCCCGCGCCTGCAACGCAGCGGGCGCGGCGTCCTTCGCCTCGTCACTCGCATCGACATCCCGTCCCGCCTGACCGAACGGCAACGCGAACTGATGGCGCAACTCGCCGAGACCTTCAAGCCGGTGCCACCGGCGGTCGCGACCACGCCCCGCGTCGCGCCCGACAAGGAAGCGGCCGGCGCGGCCCGCGACAAGGCGTCCAAGGGCATCCTGGACAAGATGAAGGACGCCTTGGGACTCGACTCCGATGACCATTGAGGCCGCGGTGGACGAGCCGGGGGCGCGTCCGCCGGCCCGCGCGCGTGCCCGTTGGCTCGAGGCGAGCATCCGTGCGACCGCCGAGGCCGCGGAGGCCTTGGCGGCTCTCCTCGACCAGGCGAGCGAGGGTGCCGTCGTCATCGAGCCGGACCTCGTGCCCGGCGAGGAGGCCGACGAGAGCTACCCCGACCCCTCGGGCTACTCCCACCTCCGCGCGTACCTCGCCGATGACGCCGGCCTCGCCAGTCGCCGCACGACCCTCGAGACGCGCGTCGGCCTCCTGCGTGCGTTCGACCTTGCGCCGATGGGTGACCTCGAGTTCCGGTGGGTCGACGAGGAGGACTGGGCGAATGCCTGGAAGAGCCACTTCGCCGTGCAGCGGATTGGCCGGACCTGGGTGATCAAGCCGGAGTGGCAGGCGTACGAACCCGGTCCCGGCGACCGCGTCCTCGAGCTTGACCCCGGCATGGCGTTCGGCACGGGACTGCACCCCACCACCCAGGCCGTCCTCACGTGTCTCGAGGACCTTGGCGATGCCGGGCACGTGGCCGGCCGGGATGTCCTCGACCTCGGTACCGGGTCGGGCATCCTCGCCATCGCGGCCGTGCGCCTGGGGGCGGCCTCCGTGCGCGCGTGGGATGTCGATCCCATTGCCGTCACGGCCGCGGCGCACAATGCCCGCCTCAACGGCGTCGGTGACGCCATCGTCGTCGCGCTTGCCACCCTCGGCGATTCGGTCACCGGCACCACGCCGGTGCCGGGCCACGTGCCGGTCGGCACCTGCGACGGGATCCTCGCGAACATCGTTGCGCGGGTGATTGGCGAGCGTGCCCCGGCGATTGCCGCCGCCTTGCGTCCCGGTGGCTGGCTGGTCACCAGCGGCGTCATCGCTGACCGCGAGGCCATCGCCACTGGTGCCCTCGAGGCGGCCGGCCTAGTCCCGGAGTCGAGGCACGAGCGCGGCGACTGGGTCACGCACGTTTGGCGTCGCCCCTAGGAGCGTGTCCGATAATCGCACGCAGGTGGCAGGGCGTCCTCCCGGGTCCGGGGACGCGTGCACCTCGGGGTTCTTGGTCCGCGGGCATCCTTGCCCGCCGGGGCGGAGGGAGCGAAGGCCGTTTCCGGTTCATCATCTGGTAGCAGGCTTGGCGACCTTGCAGTTGGGTGATCGTCCCATGGCGGCCGGGCGGGCACGTATGCCCGCGGACCACGGCTCGCCCCGGACGTCGGGGCGGGTCGCCGACCTTCCCCATCGACACACGAAATGTCGGACAGGCTCATAGCGCCACCATGCCCCGTGCGCCGCGGTTCATCGTGCCCCTACCGGGCGCCCGGGCGCCGGGAGTCGCCGTCGACCTCCCTCCCGCGGTCGCCCACCAGGCCACCCGCGTCCTCCGGCTGCGACCGGGTGACCCGATCGAGCTGTTCGACGGGAGTGGCGGTGCGTGGCGCGCGACCCTCGATCGCGTGGCGACCCATGGCAGCGCGACCGCGACGCTCGTCGCCTTCGAACCGCCGGGTGACGCCGATCGCGCCCGCCACGTGACCCTCGTGATCGGCCTCCTCAAGGGCGAGAAGCTTGAGTGGGTAGTACAAAAGGCCACCGAGGTCGGCGTCGCCCGCATCGCACCCGTCGTGACTGCGCGGTCCGTCGCCGTCACGGGGCGCGCCGATCGTTGGCGCCGCATCGCCGCCGAGGCGACCGAACAGTGCGGGCGGACGATCGTCCCGGTCATCGACGACCCGGTCCCGCTCGGCGAATCCCTCCGGCTTGGCGCCGCCGACGCCATCCGCGTCGCCTGCTGGGAGGACGAGTCCGTCGTGCCGTTTCGCGACGTCGTGTCCTGCAGTGCCCCGGACGCGCCGGTCGTCGTCTGGGTCGGTCCGGAAGGTGGCTTTTCGCGAGACGAGGCCTCCCTCCTGACCCTCGCGCGTGCCACCACCGCCTCGCTTGGCCCGCGTATCCTGCGCAGCGAGACGGCAGCCGTCGTCGCGGTCGCCCTCGCGATCGAGCCCGGCTTGTCCTCGACGCGCCACTGACCGGCAACTGGGAGCCACCAGCCATGTCCGACTGCGTCTTTTGCGGGATCGTCGCCGGCGGGATCCCCGCCACCGTGGTGCATCGTGACGAGCTCGCGGTCGCGTTCCACGACATCTCGCCCTCGACGCCGGTGCATGTCCTCGTCGTGCCGGTCCGCCATATTGGCGGCATCGCCGAGGTCGTGGAGGGCGACGCGCCCGTCGTCGGGCACCTCCTCGCCGTTGCCGCGAGCGTCGCGCGCGGCCTCGGCCTCGAGGACAACGGTTACCGGGTCGTCGTCAACCAGGGTCGCGACGGGGGCCAGTCCGAAGGCCACCTGCACTTGCATGTGCTTGGCGGGCGGAAGATGCGGTGGCCCCCCGGGTGACGCCCGGCGAGGCCTCGGGGACGCTGGCGTCAGGTCTGGGAGGCGGGACGGCCACCGCCACCAACCCAACCACCCCTGCGGGCAAGGATGCCCGCGGACCAGTCCGGCGCGGCCGCGTCCGCGCGGGCGTGTGGGACAATGGCGCGCGGGGGCGGCCTGCCGGGGGTCGTGCGGCCCAGCCCCTTCGCCTGATCGAGCGACACGCCCGTGGTGTGGCTTCCTTGGGAGCGCCGCGCGCCGGGGTACGCCCCCGTCCGTGATGTCGCCGCCCCTGACGACGCGGCGGCTTCCATCGTCAACTTCTGGCCGCCCCGAACCATCGCCCAGGCGGTATGGCGCCGCCGTGCGACCGCCCTTGCCTTCGCCGCCGGCCTCGTCCTCCTCCTGCTTCCCCTGATCGGGTGGCAGACCGCGGCCGGCCGCATCGCCCGGATGGCAGGCGACACCGTGTCCGAGGCGATCCGTGCCCCGCGCCGTGTGACCTTCGCCAGCCAGGTGCGCACCCGCATCGCCCGCGACCAGGCCGCCGCCCAAAGCCCCGCGATCTACGACTACGACAGCAACCTCCTACGCCAGTTCCGCGGACGGGCGGCCGAGTTCCTGCGCAACGTCTCCGTGATCAAGGGCGACCCCCTCTCGTTTCCCGAGACCCGGCGCCAGCAGGTCGCCCGCCTCGAACCCGGCCTCACGGCCGAGTCGATCGACGCCATCCTCGGCCTCGAGGAGGGCGACTGGCGGGTCGTCGTCGCCGAGACGTTGCGCACCCTCGACGAGAACGTACGCGAGCGGTTGCGCGTCGAGCAGATCGCCGAGCGTCGCGCGTCCCTCGTCGCCCAGGCCACCGCCCAGCTAGGCGAGGCGCAACAGGCCGTCCTCGCCGACCTCCTCGCGTCGTACCTCCGGCCGAACGTCCTCGTCAACGACGTGGAGACCGAGCGCGTCCGGAAGGAGGCCCGTGATCGCGTCACGCCGGTCTCGGTCACCATCGAGGCCAGCGAGCTCGTCCTCCGCGCCGGCGACGTCATCACCCCGGAGGATGCCGAGAAGTTGCAGGCCCTCGGCCTCGGGTCCCGCGCGTTCGACACCCTTGGCCTCGCCGGAATCGCCATGTACGTCGCGGTCGCGGTCGGCCTCGTCACCGTCGCGCTGTTCGCCCTCCACGACGACCTCCTCCTCCGGCCCCGGCGCATGGGCCTCATCGCCCTCGCCCTCGTCGCCTCGGTCGCCGTCGCCCGCCTGGTCGTCCCGGGGCAGCCGTGGATGGCCGCCGCGTTCCCGTCAGCCGTCGCCGTGATGCTTGTCTCGATCCTCCTCGGCGCCCCGCTTGCGCTCCTGGTTGCGGTCGCCCAGTCGATCCTCCTTGCCCCCATCGTCGGCTACCAGTTCGAGCCGGTCGTCGCCTTCCTCGCCAAGGGCTTCGTCGGCGTGATCGCCGTCCGGCGCGTTGATCGGCTGAACGCCTTCTTCATCGCCGGTCTCGGCGTCGGCCTCACCAACGCCATGGTCGGCCTGGCCTTCCGCCTGATCTCGACCGACATCGACCCGCAGGCCCTTCGCAACGTCGCCACGGCCGCCGCCGCCGATGGCGTCCTGTCGGCCATCCTCACCATGGGCACCATCAGCCTCGTCGGCGGCCTGTTCGGCCTGACGACGATGCTTCAGCTCCTCGAACTCGCGCACCCGAGCCAGCCCCTCCTGCGGCGCATCCTCACCGAGGCGCCCGGCACCTACCACCACTCCATCCTCGTGGGCAACCTGGCCGAGCGGGCCGCCGAGCAGATCGGCGTGGACTCCCTCCTCGTCCGGGTTGGCGCCTACTACCACGATGTCGGAAAGCTGCGCAATCCGCACCATTTCGTGGAGAACCAGTTCGACGGCGACAACATCCACGGACGCCTCGCGCCCGAGGCCAGTGCGCGAACGATCATCGACCATGTGACCCACGGCCTCGAGCTTGCGCGTACGTACCGCCTGCCCCCCGCCGTCACTGACTTCATCACCGAGCACCATGGCACGCGCCTCGCCGGGTTCTTTTATCGGGAGGCGGTGCGCCTCGCGGACGGCAACCCCGTCGACGAGCGGCGCTTCCGCTACCCGGGGCCACGGCCGCAATCCAAGGGCACGGCCCTCGTCATGCTTGCCGACACCGTCGAGGCAAGCGTGCGGGCCTCATCGAACCGGTCGGCTGCCAGCCTCGACCAGCTGGTCAGTCGTGCGGTGAACGAGCGCATCCTCGAGGGCGAGCTTGAGGACAGCACCCTGACCCTCCGAGACCTCGAGCGGGTGAAGCGGTCGTTCACCGAGCAGTTGCGCGGCGTCTACCACCGTCGGATCGAGTACCCGCCGTCGGTCTCGCCGGACCCGGAAATGGCGTCTGCCGGAACCCTCATGGGCGGGGGCGACCATGCCGCCTGAACCGCGGCGTCGTGCCGGAAACATCGCGTGGCGACGCCCGAAGGCCGGCCCGGGAGCATTCCCCTTCGCGTCCCGCCGGCTCCGCCCCGAGAATGCGGGACTGGGGTCGCCGTCGTCCCGCGAGCTTCACCTCGACGTGGTGCGCGAGGAACCCTTGGGGTTCGATGACGCGTGGGTCGCGCGCGTCGTCACGGCCGCGCTTGCGGCCGCCGGACATCGCCCGCCCGCCACCCTGACCGTCCTGTTCGCCAGCGATGACCACCTGCGCGACCTGAACCGCACGTTTCGCGGCCTCGACAAGGCGACCGACGTCCTGTCGTTCGAGGCGGGCGGCCCCGCGACCGGCGCGGCCTACCTCGGCGACGTCGCCATCTCGGTGCCGCGCGCCCTCGAACAGGGCGAACGGCATGGCCATGGCGCCGCCCGCGAGGTCGGCTACCTCCTCGTGCACGGCGTCCTGCACCTCCTCGGACACGACCACGAGGCGGATGCCGACCAGGCGGCGATGCGTGCGGTCGAGGAAGCGGCCCTCGCCCGCGTCGGCCTCGCCCGCCTCGACGATCAGGCCTCAGGACCGGCGACCCCCGAGGTGGCAAACCCGGGCGACGAGGCCAGCGCGCCATGACCGGTGCCTCGCGTCCCCGTGCGACGGTGCGCGAGGTGCCCCGCGACAGTGCGGGAGGATTTGGGGGTACCGGCGTCCCACCGGCATCACCCCGGGGCAGGCCGGTCCGGGAACGTCCGGAAGCACGGCGCCGTGCCGCGCCACTTGATCGCCCTGGAGCATTCGAGGCGGCCGGTCGCGGCGTTCGCCACGCGTGGGCGACCCAGGTCAACCTCCGTGTCCACGCCGCGATAGGCCTCGTCGCCGCCGGTACCGGCCTCGCCGTTGGCCTCTCGCCCGTCGAGTTCGCCATGATCGCGCTTGCGGCGACCATCGTCGTCGTCGCCGAGGTCCTCAACACCGCGATCGAGGCCGCCGTCGATGTCGCCTCCCCCACCCACCATCCGGTGGCCGCCATCGCGAAGGATGTCGCTGCCGGTGCCGTTCTCCTCGCCGCCGGGGGATCGGTCGTCGTCGGCATCCTGGTGTTCGGCCCGCATTTGCTACGGATGGTCGATCGGTAGTCCCGGCCCTTTCAGGCGCCGCGTGCCTCGCCAAGTGCCCGGGTCGCGGCCGTGACGAACGCGGTGATGAGGTCATCCTGCGCCGCCATGTCGAGGCCGGCCTCCGCGAGGTCGGCGATGCGCCCCTTGAGGTCCGCGACGACGGCCGCGCGATCAGACCCGTCGATCGCCAGCAATGAGGTCATGACCTCGGCGTCGAACCGCCAGTGCACGCCGGCCTGGAAGAGGACCACGCCCCGCCGGCGCACCTGCGAGAACCCGACGAGCTTGCGCGCCGTGCCGTCAGCCGCTTGCCAGGCCACCTCGTACGGGGACAGGAATCCGAAGCACGTCGCCTCGCGTGCGAGGGGGACGGGATCGTTCGGGGCCTCGCGTGCCAAGGACCGGTCGCGTCGCGCCTCCTCCACCGGCACGAGGCGGATGGCCGTGCGGGCCACCTCACCCGTGACCGCCACGATCGCGGTGCGCCACGCCTCGCCGAACCAGCGGTAGGCCTCGACGACGTCGGTGCCCGCCAGGGGGGAGGCCGCGGGCAGGCACGCATCAAGGGCGAGCATCTCGGCGTCGGCAAGGACGGTCGCCCCACCGGAGAGGCGTCGCACCACGTCGATGCCGCGTGCTTCCAGGTCCGTCGCAACCGTCCCCGGGGCCTGCCCGACGCCGGTGATCGCGGCCCGACCGGTGTAGCCGTACCACCGCAAGGTCGGCCCGGCCGTGCCCGCGGCGACGGCCTCGACGAGCCGTTCGGTCTCGGCGAGGTTTTCAGCCGCCGTCCGCCGGCCGAACGGGACGACTGACCACGCGCCTTCCCGCACCATGCGCCGGTCCTCCGTCCGGGCGAAGTGTCGCTGCCTGCCCGCCGTCAGGCAAGCGCGCGGCGGGGAGAGGGACTGGGAAGGCCGGTCCGGGACGCCGTGGAGACGTGCCGGCGGGACGCGGAGGGGAACGCTCCCAGTGGACGGGCATCCGTGCCCGCTCCGCCGCCATGGCGTCGCACCGATCGTCGGGCATACGTACTGGGTGTGCGGGCATCCGTGCCCATCTGTCCCAACGAATTTCGGTTTCCCTGTGCAATTGAAGTGATCCGGGGTCTCTTTCGTCGGGCCGCGTCCTTCCCTCTCCCGCCGCAGCGGGGGAGGGACTGAGGGAGGGGGCCGTCTTGGGTGGGGTCTGGTCTCGCGGGTGAAAAACCTTGCCCGCTCCGCCGCCATGGTGTCGCACCGATCGTCGGGGATGCGTACTGGGTGCGCGGGCATCCGTGCCCGCTCTGCCGCCGTGGTGTCGCACCGACAATGCGAGAGGCGCACGATGAGGGACGAGGGCAGGATGGCACGGAAGGGACCGCCCCGTTCCACGTGGCCCACGCGCCTCACGCCGTCGCGGGCGGGGAGCGCCATGGTCACCGGTACGCTTCGCCCGATGCCACGCGCCTCAGGATTGCCCGCCCTCGTCGTGCGGGCGCCTGCCAAGGTCAACCTGACCCTCGAGGTCGTCGGCAAGCGCCCGGACGGCTTCCACGAGTTGCGTTCGGTCTTCGCCGCGCTTGCCTTGCACGACCGGTTGACCGTCTCGCCCGCTCCCGACCTCGAGATCGAGTGCGACGTGCCGGAACTCGCCTCGCCCGCGAACCTCGCGTGGCGCGCGGCCGACGCCCTGCGCCGCGACGCAGGCACGCGCGCCGGGGCACGCCTCGTCCTTGAGAAGCGCATCCCCATCGAGGCCGGCCTCGGTGGAGGCAGTTCCGACGCCGCCGCCGCCCTCGTCGCGCTCGATGCCTTGTGGGGTCTCGGGTACCCCCGGTCGCGCCTGCGCGAGATCGGGGCCACCATCGGTTCCGACGTCCCCTTCTTCCTCGGCGACAGCCCGCTTGCCCTCGTCACCGGGCGCGGCGAGGTCGTCATGCCCGTGCCGGTCCCGCCCGCCGTGCGTGCCGCCCGCTTCGTCCTCGCCAAGCCCCCGATGGGCCTTGGTGCCGGCGCGGTTTTCCGTACCTATCCGCCGTCACGATGGGCCGGCACGAACGATCGCACCGCTGCCTGGATGCGCGCCGCCGCCGGGGCACCGGCAGTCGTTGACCTCCCCAGGCCCCTGAACGACCTCGAGGACTGTGCCATCGACCTCGCGCCCGGGGTCGGCGCCGCCCGCGATGCTCTCCTCGCGTGCGGCGCCGCGCACGCCGTCATGTCCGGGAGTGGATCGACCTTCTTCGCGGTCCTCGACGCCGCCTCGGCCACGCGCGTTCGCGACCGGTTGCGCGCGATGCCCGCCACCGCCGGTTGGTTCCTTGCCGTGACGGAACTCGCATCGATGCCAATGCGCGCGATCACGTCCCCTTCTCCCGCGGGAGAGCTTTCAGGCCACGGGGCGCGTCCGCGGAGAACGGGGGCGTAGGGGAACCCTGACAACTTGGCGCCCGCGTCCGGTACGATCACCCCCTGTGGGGCGTGGCCAAGTGGTAAGGCACGGGACTTTGGATCCTGCATCCTAGGTTCGAATCCTAGCGCCCCAGCCACCCCTATCTTCTTCATGCCGGTACGCCCGACCCTGTGATCGATCCATCCACGACCGATTCACTCGCGCCCGTTCGTCTTCGCGGGCCCGTCGCGGCGGTGGTCCTCGCGGCAGGCGCCGGCACGCGCATGCGGTCGGCGATCCACAAGGTCCTGCACCCCGTCGCCGGGCGCGCGATGGTGTGGCACGTCCTCGCCGCCGTTGCCGGGGCAGGTGTCGCGCCGGCCCGCACCGTCGTCGTCATCGGTGACCAGGCGGAGTCCGTCGAGGCCGCCATCCGCGCCGACTGGCCGGGCGCCGGGCACGCCTTCGCCCTCCAGGCCGAACGCCTCGGCACCGGTCACGCCACCCTCGTCGCCAGGCCCCTGGTCGCGCCCGACGCCGCGACCGTCGTCGTCGCCTACGGTGACACGCCCCTCCTGCAGGCATCGACCGTTGCCCGACTGGTCGCGTCCCACGAGGCGGCCCAGGCCCGGGTCACCCTCGTGACCGGCGACATGGCGGACCCGTCCGGCTACGGCCGAATCGTGCGCGATGCCTCGGGCCAGGTTGCCGGGATCGTCGAGGAACGCGATGCGTCGGCCGCCGAACGGGCCATCCGCGAAGTGAACTCGGGCTTCTGCGCCTTCGACGCCTCGTGGATGTGGGATGTCCTTGCGATCGTTCCGGCCGCGGCGAATGGCGAGGTCTACCTCACCGCCCTCGCCGGGATCGCGGCGCGCGAGGGCACGGGTGGCGTCGCGACCTTGCGCCTCGATGACGTCTTCGAGACCGTCGGCGTCAACTCCCGCGCGCAACTTGCCGAGGCGGAAGCCGCCCTGCGCCGACGTGTCGTCGACCGGTGGCTCGCGGCGGGCGTGACCTTCGAGGATCCCGCGACCGCCTACGTCGGGCCTGAGGTCGTGATCGGGACGGACACGGTCATCGGCCCAAACGTCCACCTGCGCGGTGGCACCCGTGTCGGCTCCGGATGCATCGTCGGTCCCGGTGCGATCCTGGAAGGCGCGATCATCGGTGACGGCGCGACGGTGTTGGCCTCGTTCGTACGCGGCGCGACGGTGCCACCCGGCGCGATGATCGGTCCGTTCGCCGTGATCGGTCCGGGCGCTGGCATGTGAAAGTTACGCGGCCACCTCGCGAAGGCACCCCGGCGCGGCCGCGCCGTTGCCCGCCGCGCGGGCACGTACCGGCAATGGAAACCCCACCTGGAGAGGAACCATCGGCATGGCGACGATGACGCGGGCGGACGTCGGGAGCCAGTTGGCGCCCACCACCAGCGCCATCAGGCGTGCGTCCGACACCCACGAGGAGAAGTCCGGGATGATCGTCTTCTCCGGGTCGTCCAACCCGATCCTCGCCCGCGAGATCTGCACGCACCTGGGCCTGTCTCTCGGTGGCGCCCTCATCTCCACCTTCAAGAACGAGGAGACCCGCGTCCGCATCGAGGAGAACGTCCGCGGCGTCGACGTCTTCGTGGTCCAGTCGACCTGTTCCCCCGTCGATCACCACATCATGGAACTGCTCCTGATGATCGACGCCCTACGCCGGGCCTCCGCGCGACGCGTCACCGCCGTCATCCCCTACTACGGGTACGCCAAGCAGGAGAAGAAGACGGCCGGGCGCGAGCCGATCTCCGCCAAGCTGGTCGCCAACCTGATCCGCACCGCCGGGGCCGACCGCATCGTTGCGATCGACCTGCACGCGCCGGCCATCGAGGGCTTCTTCGACATCCCCGTCGACCACCTCCGCGCCAACCCGATCATGGCGCAGTACGTCGAGACCCGCTACGGCGACCGCGACCTCGCGATCGTCAGCCCGGACTCGGGCGGCGTCGCGCGCGCGAACGACTTCCGCCTCCGCGTCGGCGGCCACCTCGCCATCGTCGCCAAGCAGCGTCCGCAACCCGACGTCGCCGAGGTCCTCGAGATGGTGGGCGACGTCCGCGGCCGGACGGCCGTCATCGTCGACGACATGATCTCGACGGGGGGCACCCTGATCGAGGCCGCCGACATGTTGCGGTCGCGGGGCGCGGTCGACGTGATCGCCTGCGCCACGCACGGCATCTTCGCGGCCAATGCCGTGGAGCTGATCGAGCGGTCGTGCATCAGTCGCGTGGTCACCGCCGACACGATCCCCCTGGCGGCCGGGGTACACTCGTCGAAGATCGCGCAAGTGAGCATGGCGCCGCTCCTGGCGGAGGCGATCCGTCGCATCCACCACCACCTTTCCGTGAGCGCGCTGTTCATCTAGCACGGGTCGGGCGGGCGTGCCGTCGCGAACCGAGCGACCTCGGGCGGTACATATCACCGGCGTGCGTGCCATCGCCATCGCGCTTGGCCTCGGCGTCGCCACCGGCGCGGCGCTCCTCCTGTTCCCGCACACCGTCGCCGCGTGGGCAGGACTCGCGGTCGGCACCCTCCTTGCGGCCGGGGCGATCATCCTCGTGACGGGGACGTTCGGCGTCGTCGCGGCCCTCGTCGCCGCGGAGGGAGCGTTCGGCGCCTTGCGACGCACGCGCGCCGGCCTCGTGCAAGAACCGGACGGGCGCCGCGCCACCGCGATCCCAGGCATCCACGACCAGCTGGTCGACCTCACCGCGATCACCCGCGCCGCGGAGACGCTTGCCGTGGTCGTCGCGACGCTCGTCCTGGCCACGTTCGTCGGGCCAGTCATCGCGCCGGTCACGGGCGACCTCGCCGGCGCGATCGTGATCACCGGCACCGTGATGGTCGTCGCCATCACGGGCGTCGACTACGTCGCCCACGCCGCGGGGGTGCGGAACGCCGAGCCATTCGCGGTCGCGCTCGCTGACCTCGCCTCGGGCGCCCTGCGCGTCGGCGGACCCGCCCTCTGGGCCTTCCGCACCCTCGGCCGCCTCGCCTACGGGTCGCCCGTCGGGCTGACCCGCCTCGGCGCGGCGCCCATCTCGGAGGACGGCATCATCCGGCAGGTCGACGTCGCCGAGGAGGAGGGCGTCCTGGAGGAGGACGAGGGCGAGATGATCCGGTCGATCATCGTCCTGGGCAACACGATCACCCGCGAGGTCATGTCGCACCGCATCGACGTCGTGGGCATCCCCACCTCGGCGACCGTCGGCGAGGCCATCACCCGCGGCCTGGAGGCCGGCCACTCCCGCATCCCCACTTTCGACGGCACCATCGACAAGATCACCGGCATCTTCTTCCTGCGCGACGCCGTGTCCCGCCACGTCGACCCGTCGTCACTGGTCGGCGCCCTCGCGCGTCCCGCCTACTTCGTCCCGGAGACCAAGAAGGTCGACGACCTGCTGCGCGAGATGCAGTCCCGCCGCACCCACCTCGCGATCGTCATCGACGAGTACGGCGGGACCGCGGGCCTGGTCACGATCGAGGACATCATCGAGGAGATCGTGGGGGACATCCAGGACGAGTTCGACCACGACGAGGCCCCCATGCGGACCCTTGATGACGGCGTCACCGTCGTCGATGGCGCGATGACCCTGGACGACGTGAACGACGCGCTTGACCTCCGCCTCGCCTCCGACGACGTCGATTCCGTCGGTGGCCTCGTGTACCTCGGCCTCGGTCGCGTTCCGTCGGTCGGCGACGCGGTCACGAACGCCGGGGCGCGCATCGCGGTGGAGGAGATCGACGGCAACCGGATCACGCGGGTGCGGATCACGAGGCCGGGGACGCTATCGTCATCCGCGTACGCGCCTCCAGGCTTGGGTAAAAGCTCTCACGGGGGGAGAGGGGAGCGAGGGGGAGAGGGAGAGCCGGGGGGAGAGGTGGGAAGGGCGCCATGAAGGACGCCACGAAGGACGCCATGATCGATCCCGCCGCCGAGGCGCGCCTCGTCAGCGCGGCCCGCGCCGCCCGTGAGCGTGCCTACGCCCCGTACTCGCGCTTCGCGGTCGGATCCGCCGTCCTCGCCGCGCCCGATCAAGGCCACCCGGCCGGCAAGGCGGACGCACTCGTCTTCGCCGGGTGCAACGTGGAGAACGCGAGTTTCGGCCTGACGATCTGCGCCGAGAGGAGTGCCGTCTTCCAGGCGGTCGCCGCCGGGGTCCGCCGCCTCGTCGCCGTCGCCGTGGTCACTGACGCGCCCACGCCGACCATGCCCTGCGGCGCGTGCCGCCAGGTCTTGCGGGAGTTCGGGTCGGACATGGTCGTCATCGCGGCGACGGTGGGCGGGCAGGTCGCGCGCACCCGCCTCGGCGACCTCCTCCCCGATGCCTTCGGCCCGGACGACCTGCCGGGCGCCTGACCGCGCGGTCCCGTAGACCCTTATGCCGCCGGAGCGCATCTACCGCACCCACGCCGTCGTCCTGCGACGCCACAACATCGGCGAGGCCGACCGTGTCCTCACGCTGTTCACGCCGACGCACGGGAAGGTCCGGGCGGTCGCGAAGGGCGTGCGCCGCCTGAAGAGCCGCCTCGCCGGCCATGTCGAGCTGTTCTCCCGGGTCGACGTCCTCCTCGCGCATGGCCGGTCACTCGACATCGTGACGCAGGCGGAGGTCCGTGACCCGTTCCTGTCGCTGCGTGACGACCTCTGGAAGGCCGCCTATGCCTCGTACGTCGCGGAGCTCGTGGACCGCTTCGCCGAGGAGCGCCACGAGGGACCGGAGAGCCGCGTCCTGTTTGACGTCCTGGTCGGGGCCCTCGGCTTCTTCGACCGCCTCGGCATGAGTCCCCCCCCGGCGGCGGACGCTCCCGTGGTCGCCGTCGCCCCGCCCGCGGTCGCCGACCCCGCCGCCGCCGCGGGTCCGGTCGCGCGCCTCGCCGCCCGTGCCGTGGAGTTGAAGGTCCTGGGTGCGCTCGGCTACGCGCCGGAACTCCACGCCTGCGTGCGGTGCGCGGTGCGGCTGCAACCCGGCGAGAACGCGATCAGCGCGGGTGCCGGGGGCGTCCTTTGCCCGGGATGCGCCCGTGGCGACGGGTCTGCCCGCCCGATCTCGGTGAACGCGATCAAGGCGATGCGCCTCCTGCGTACCGAGCCGTTCGGCGTCGCCGGTCGACTTGACCTGCCGGAACGCGACATGCGCGACATCGAGCATGCCCTGCGCGCCCATTTGGCGGTCACCCTCGAGCGGTCGTTGCGGACCACCGACGTCCTCGACCGCCTGCGCGCGATGTTGCCGCGCGACCACGACGACCCGTGACCGCGACCGGACTCCCCTCTCCCCCGTGAGAGCTTTTACGCTAGCCAGGGGGCGCGTACGCGGATGACGAGGGCGCTTGCGGCAGATGGAGGGGGCGTCCCCGCCGGTATCATCGCCGCCATGTCCGCCGTGACCGGCACCACCCGGGAGGTCGCCCTCAACGGCGCCATCGCCCGCCTCAAGCCGTACGCCTTCACCCAGTTGCGCGCCCGCCAGGACGAACTCGCCGCGCAGGGCATCCGCGTCATCAACCTTGGCGTCGGCGACCCCGAGGACGACACCCCGGAGTTCATCCGCGACGCCCTCGTCGCCGCCATCAAGCCGTCAAGCCGCTACCCCACCGCCGCCGGCATCGCGCCCCTGCGCGAGGCCATCGCGACGTGGATCGGTCGGCGGTTCGGCGTGACCGCGGACCCCGATCGCCACGTCCTGCCAGCCAACGGCGCCAAGGAAGCTCTCTACAACCTCACCGCCCTCGTCCTCGATGCGCCTGGCACGCCCGGGCGCCGCGACCTCGTCGCCGTCCCCGAGCTCGCCTACCAGGTCTACGGCGATGCCGCCCTCCTGCACCATGCCGAAGTCTTCGCCGTCCCTCTCGGGCGCGACTGGTTGCCCGACCTCGACGCGATCACCCCCGAGGTTGGGCGGCGCCTCGCCATCCTCTGGCTGAACTCGCCCCACAACCCGACCGGGTCGGTCGCCCCGCGCGACCACTACCGTCGCGCCCTCGACCTTGCCGACCGCCATGGCTTCCTCGTCGCCTCCGACGAGGCCTACAGCGAACTCTGGTACGACGCCCCGCCGCCAGGCATCCTCGAGGCGTGCGACGCCGCCGACTTCACGGGCGCCATCGCCATCAACACCCTCTCCAAGCGCAGCAACATGACCGGGTACCGTTCCGGCTTCATCGCCGGCGACGCCCGAGTCATCGCCGCCATGCGCAACGTCCGCCCCCGGATCGGCGTCGCGACGCCCGAGTTCGTGCAACGCGCCGCCATCGCGGCGTGGGGCGACGAGGCCCATGTCGAGGCGCAACGGGCGCGCTACGCCACCCGGCGCGACCTCTTCCTCGGCCTGTGCGCCCGCAAGGGACTCGAGGTCGAGGCGAGCCAGGGCGCCTTCTACCTTTGGATCCGCGTGCCTGCGGACGTGCCCGGCCGTGACGCCGCAACCTTCGCCGCGCGCCTCCTCGACCACGGCCTCGTCGTGTTGCCCGGATCGTTCATGGGCCCCCGCGGCGGCGGGCATGTCCGCGTCGCCTTCGTCCCGTCCCTTGAGACCTGTAAGGACGCGGTCGCCATCCTCGACCGGATCCTCTGAAGCCTGTTGGCGTTCACCAACCTGGCTCCCCTCTCCCGTGACGAAGGAGCGTGGGAGCTTTTACCCAAGCCAGGGTGTGGGGGCCGTCCCTCCCCCGTGACCCACCAACCGGAGACCCCTGATGACGACCGACCCCTCGCAGCCGCCGCGCACCGTCGACGAGTTCCGCGCCGCCGTCGCGGCGATTGAGTCGCAACCCGGCTACCGTCGCCCCGGCGCTTTCGCCATCGGCATCGCCAGCCACGCCATCGGCGACTGGGACCACCCCGGTCGATCGGTGCCCGGCGCGAAGGTCCTCGACACCTGGTACCCCGTGCCGAACCGCGACGAGAACCACGGGTCGGCCGCCGTCCTCGCGCACGTGACCGGCCACGCCGGCGGGTCGGGCACCCATGCCCTCACCCTCGAGCAGGTCGAGCGCGCCCTCGCGTGGTTCGCGCCGTTCGCCGGCGACGGCAAGCGCCATGCCAACGTCGAGTCGCTCCAGATGGCGCGCGACATCCTCGCCGCGCCGCCGTCCACCGACCCCGTCGCCGTGCCGCGCACCGTCGTCGCGTGCTTCATCGGCAGCCTCGACGACGCGCCCGCCGACGCGCACGACGTCTACCTGCGCCTGCACCTCCTGTCGGCGCGCAAGGTTGCGCCCCACGGGCAAAACCTTGCCGGGATCTTCGGCCTCCTCAACAACGTCGCGTGGACCGATGCCGGCCCCTTCGACCCCGAGACCCTTGACCGCGTCGCCATGCGCGCGCGCGCCGCCGGGCGGGTCGTGCGCGTGAGCGGCGTCGACAAGTTCCCGCGCATGACCGACTACGTCGTGCCGTCTGGCGTGCGCATCGCCGACGCCGACCGCGTGCGCCTCGGCGCCTACCTCTCGCCCGGCACCACCGTCATGCACGAGGGCTTCTGCAACTTCAATGCCGGCACCCTCGGCACCTCGATGGTCGAAGGCCGGATTAGCGCCGGCGTCGTCGTCGGCGACGGGTCCGACGTCGGCGGCGGTGCCTCGATCATGGGCACCCTGTCGGGTGGCGGGCGAGAGGTGGTCCGGGTCGGCGAGAAGTGCCTCCTCGGCGCCAACTCCGGGCTTGGCATCAGCCTCGGGGACGGTTGCACCGTGGAAGCCGGCCTCTACGTGACCGCGGGTGCGAAGGTGCGACTCCCCGACGGCCGGGTCGTCAAGGCCATCGACCTGTCCGGGCAGGACGACCTCCTCTTCCGGCGCAACAGCCAAGATGGCGCCGTCGAGGTCGTCGCGAAGCGCAACCAGGTCGTCCTGAACGAGGTGTTGCACGCGAACTAGCCGGGCGGAAGCGGCGGGGCGAACCCGGGCGGGGGTGCCGCCTCCCCCTCCCGCCGCAGCGCGGGGCGCTTGCGGCAGATGGAGGGGGCGTCTCCACTAGGAGCCTGTCCGATATTCGCGTGGACGTGGCAGGGCGTCCGTCCGGGTGCGGGGGCGCGCTCGCCTAGGGGACTCTGGTCCGCGGGCATCCTTGCCCGCTCCGCTGCCGCGGTGGTCGCGCTGACCGCCGAGCGTGCGTACTGGGTGCGCGGGCATCCTTGCCCGCTCCGCCGCCGCGGTGGTCGCGCTGACCACCGGGCGTGCGGACCAGGCCCCACCCCGGGAAAGCGGTGCGGCCACGGCCACGGCCACGGCCCGACGAAAGAGGACTCGGACCACTTCAATTGCACAGGGAACCCGAAATTCGTTGGGACAGATGGGGCAGGATGCCCGCGCACCGACAATGCGCGTGGCGCAGCGCGTTGGTTGGCGAGGTGGCCGTCCGGGAGTGAGGGAACTCGCGCCTACCCCTTGACCGCGCCGACCAGCAACCCGCGCGAGATGTACCGCTCGGACGCGATCGCCATCGCGATCACCGGGCCGATCATCAGCATGATGACGACCGACATGTACCACCACTCCGTGCCCCGCGTCCCGCTTTGCGCCGCCACGACGAGGGGCATCGTCTGCACCTTCGACGACGACAGGAAGAGGGCGATCAGGTACTCGTTCCACGCGAACACGAGGACGAACAGGAAGGTCGCCACCAGGCCCGGGGCCGCGAGCGGAAGCACGATCGTCCAGAAGGTCCGCAGGCGCGACGCGCCATCGATCGCCGCGCACTCCTCGAGTTCGACCGGCACGCCCTGGAAGTAGTCGCGCATCAGCCAGACGACGATGGGCAGGTTGCCCGCCACGTAGGTCAGGACCAGCGCGGTGTACGTGTCCAGAAGGCCGACCTGCTGGAACATCACGTAGATCGGCAGGATGACGACCACCGGGGGCATCATCCGCTGCGAGATCATCCAGAAGGCGATGTCGCCGTTGCCAAGGGTTCGCGTCAGGCGCTTGCGGACCGCGACTGCAAGCAGGACGTAGATGGCCAGGGCGGCGGCGCTCGCCAGCTGCCATGACACGCCGTATGCGAACGCGGCGACCGCCCCGGCGAGGCACCCGAGGAACAGGGTGACCAGGCCGGTCTTCGGGGCGAACTTGAACCGCACCAGGGCGTACGCCGCCATCGAACCCAGGATCAGGGCGATCACCGTGCTGGTCGTCGCCACGACGATCGTGTTCCAATACGGCCGGAACGTGTCGTTCCGGACGTCGTTCAGGATGTAGCGCCAGGCATGCAGCGACGGTTGAAAGTCCACGAACGGGATGTAGAACGGCCCCGTGTTCACCGTCACGGGCAGCTTGACCGACGTGACGACCACCCAGTAGAGGGGGAACAGCACGATGATCGCCCACGCGACGAGGATGGCGTAACTCGCCGCCACCCTCGCGGGTGACGGGTCGCCGGGGGCGCGCCGTCGTCCCGGCAGCGCGGCGCGCGTCATCACGTCGCCTCCGTCACGCGCGTGCGTGCCACGTTCACGAATGCCGTCGCGATGACCGTCACGAGGGCGACCAGCAGGAACGCCACCGCGGTCGCGCCCCCGAAGTCGAGGGCCCGCCAGATGATCACGGCATGCAGGGTCATCGACTCCGTCGCCGTGCCCGGCCCGCCGTTCGTCATGACCCGCGGCAAGTCGACGATCTTGAACGCCTCGATCATCCGGATCAGCACGAGGCTCGTACTCACTGGCAGGATCGACGGCAGCGTCACGTACCGGAAGATGTCCAGGTCGCTGGCGCCGTCGACCCGCGCCGCCTCGATCGGGTCGGTCGGTTGCGCCTCGAGGGCCGCGACCAGCACGATGAACATGAACGGCGTCCATTGCCAGACGTCGCCGATCATCACCGCGGTCCGCGCGCCCCACGGGTCGTTCACCCACGAGTAGCTCGAGAGGCCGGCGAGCGCCCAGATCGGTTGCAGCGGCCCCTTCGAGGTGTCCGTCATCATGCGGAACATGTAGGCCACGCCGACCGGCGTGATCATCATCGGCAGCAGGAAGACGATGCGGAAGAACCGCCGGCCCGGCAGCTTCATGGTGCACAGCAGGGCGAGGCCGAGGCCGATCAGGTACTGGAAGGTGATGCCGACGACCACGTAGAGCGTCGTGACGACCAGCGTGCCCGCGCGACCGGTCGGTGCGACCGTGCTCGCGATCACCCAGGCGATCCCGACCGCCACGCTGAGGGCGACCAGGTACGAGATCGCCCCGCCGATGGTCGTCTCGCGGGCCCGGATCCGGCGCACCAGGATCCACGCGCCCCCGAGGGCGATCGCGGCCACCGCGATCACGCCGACCGGTTCCGGGTCCACCAGCTTGCCCAGGAAATGCAGCCGTTCGCTGCCCAAGACCAGCTTCCGGTAGTTCGCCAGCCCAACCCACGTCAGCTTGAACCCGCCCTTGACGAGCTCGAACCGGGTCAGCGACAGGTAGATCGCGGCGACGAACGGAAAGATCCCCATCGCGAGGATGAGGAGGATCGACGGCCAGAGGAAGAAGCCTCCGGTGGCGTGGTCGATCCGTTGCGCGAGGGTTCGCCGGGGGCGCGGCCGGGGGGTCGCGACCGTCGCGGTGCGTTCCCCGATCGTCACCGCCATGGGTGTCCTCCGTGGTTGCGTCAGGGGCGCCCGGCCGGGACCGGGCGCCCCTGGGACGGTGCAGGTCGCGCCGCGACGCCGGCAGGGGGCCCGGCGCGCGACACGAGGGGAACGGTGCTACTTGGTTACGCCAAGGGTCGCCCTGTAGGTGGCCAGCTGACGGTCGCGACCGAGTTCCTCGGTCTTCTCCTCCCAGCGGTCGAAGATGGTCTGCATGGCCTCGTCGCGCCCGATCTCTCCCGCCGCGAACTGGGAGATGATGGTGTCAAGCACGACCTGCTGGTAGTACTGGTTGTTCTGCACGCGCAAGTCCAGCATCATGTTCGGGCTGTTCAGGCTGGACTTGATCGCCCCGAGATACAGGTCCGCCGCTTCCTTGGACATGCCCGCCTGTGACCAGGTGTCCATGTTCGCGAAGTGGGTGGTCCGGTACGGGTTGAAGCCGGTCAGGCCGATCGTCACGTCGACGCCCGACTGTGCCGGTGCGGTGACGTAGGCGAGGTAGTCGGCGGCGGCGGCCTTCTTCTTGGCGCTCGACCCCGCATTGATCGCGCCCGACCACCCGCCGAAGGCGGCGAACGGTGCGTGGTTCACCCCGGCCGCGTCCGCGTACGGGCAGGTCGTCTTGTCGCAGGCGACCAGCTTGCCGGTCTTGCGATCGACGACCCGGTTGCTGCCCGGCAGGATCGACGCGCCCGTCTTGTCGATGACCTTCGACGTCGCCTTGTCGATCGCCAGCGTCCCGATGTCGCCCCAGTCGAGGCTCAGGCCGCACTGGCCGGCGGTGAAGAGGCCACGGGTGTCGCCCACGTCGAGGTTCAACTCGTCGGGCGGGCCGAACTTCGTCGAGTCCTTGTAGAAGTCGAGCGCCTTCGCGAAGCCCTCGTTGTTCACCAGCGGCTTGAACGTGTCGACGTCGAAGAACCCGCCCTGCGAGGTGCCTTGCGCCTGGATGTACGACCCAGCGATCGACGAGACGAACCAGTACGCCTGCGCCCCGCGCTTCTTGGAGATGCAAGACCCGTAGACGGGCTTGCCCTCCTCGGTGGTCAGTTTGGCGTCGGTGATCGCCTTCGCCACCACGAGGTAGTCGTCCCACGTGTTGGGCGACTTCAAGTTCAACTTCGTGAGGATGTCCGACCGGTTGTACAGCATGTGGAAGTCACCGTCGAGCGGGACGGTGTACGTCGTGCCCTGGAAGGTGGCCGAGAAGTCCCGGAAGAACGGTGCGATGTCCGTCCACTCGATCTCCGGGTGCTGCGCGATGTGCGCGTCCAGGGGCTCCAGGAAGCCGCCCACCGCGTAGTCGCCCATCCACTGGGGCGCGAAGACGTATATGTCGAACGCGTTCGTCCGGGTGTACACGTCGGTCAGGATCTTGCTGTAGATGTCGCTGAACGGCACGGTGGTCACGTTGACCTTCGCGCCGTTCCGCTCCGCCCACTCCTTGCCGCGCCGCGCCAGCGGCTCGGCGATCTGCGGTCCGACGCCCGTCAAGACGTTGATCTCGACGCCGGCGTACGGTCCGGTCTGGGCCGCGGCCGGCATCACCGGCATCACCGTTGTTGCTGCGATCGTGACGGCGACCGCGGCACGTGCGACGTGCCGGGCAAGCCGCCTGATCCCCCGTGTTCCACGCATCCGAACCGAGCTCCCTTCGCAGGCGATGGCACGCCATTGTCAGACCGGCAGGCCCCATGCCCGCCGGGCGTCGCCGTCGTCACGCAGTCCCCGTCGCCGGGAGGATGCCCCCTGCATGGACCCCCGAGGGACCGGTGACGGGGCGCGGCAGCGTATCCGAACTGGAACGACCCTGTCAACACCTTCGATGGGCGTGCGAGCGCACCCCGTTTCGCGCCCGGCATGCCGTCTCCGGAGCGTGGTGCCGCAGGCATACTCGCGGGACGATGTCTGACCGTCCCTCCGGCCTCGTCGTGCGCGCCGCCTCCGCGTGGACCCTCGCGCGCCGGCCGGGCGGCACCCTGCACGAGGTCATCGCCCCCCTCGACCATCGCGCGTTCCGCATCCTCTGGCTGTCCACGTTCGCGTGGAACCTCGCCCGGTGGATGGAGATGACCATCACCTCGTGGGTGGCCCTGGAGCTCACCGGGTCGCCATGGCTGGTCGCCCTCGTCGGGGTAGCGCGGACGGTGGCGCTGCCCATCTCCGGCCCCGTCACCGGTGCCCTCTCCGACCGCATCGACCGCCTCCAGATGATCCGGGTGTCGGGGTGGGTCAACGTCGCCGTCATCGGCAGCGTCGCCGCCGCCCTCGTCGCCGGGGAGGGGGCGTACTGGCAGCTCTTCGCTGGCAGCCTCTGGCTTGGCGCCAGCTGGGGCATCGACTGGCCGGTACGCCGGTCGCTCCTCGCGGACTTCGTCGGACCGAACCAGGTCCTCCCCGCCATCGTCCTCGACAACGTCGCCTTCAACGTCGCGCGGGTGGTCGGCCCCCTGATGGCTGGCGCCGCCCTTGAGGTGTGGGGTGCCCCCGGCGCCTTTGTCCTCCTCGCCACGGCCTTCCTGGTCGCGTCCCTGAGCGTGATCCTCGTGCCGCGCGCGACGAACCCCCGCCCGGCCGTCACCGGGCAGGTCTCGATCTGGCGGGACCTGCGCGTCGGCTTCGACTACGTGCGTGCCGACCCCGTCGTCGCCGGCGTGATCCTCGTCTCCGTCCTCATGAACGTCCTGGTCTTCCCGTACCAGGGGCTTCTCTCCGTCGTGGCCGACGACGTCCTGCACGTCGGGCCGGCGGAACTTGGTGCCCTTGGCGCCGCCACGGGCATCGGGGCCGCCGTCAGCGTCTTCATCCAACCCATGTTTCGCAGCACCCGTGCGCAGGGACTCGCGTTCACGATCGGTGCGATCTCGGGCGCGGTCGGCCTGGTCGCGTTTAGCCTGTCCACTGCCTACCCGGTCTCGCTTGCCCTCCTCTTCCTCGTCGGCCTCGGCACGTCGTCCTTCGGCACGATGCAATCCAGCCTCGTCCTGTCGCGGTCAAGCGCGCCGATGCGGGGCCGGGCGATGGGGATGGTCACCCTCGCCATCGGCAGCGCGCCGGTCGGCGCCCTCCTGCT
>CAMBEO010000025.1 GCA_945865725.1 Thermoflexus hugenholtzii JAD2
ACGCCGGTGGTCACCCGCCAGCACGCGCCTTTGCGATCAGGACCTCCTGCGCCTCGACCGGCATCCCTGGTGGGCTTCCCGTTCGAACGCGGCGATACGTCCCGTCCGGGCGAAGCTCCCGCAGGCGGGCCGTGTCACGCATCCACAAGTCCAGGCAGTCCATGACGTCCCGCCTCCACCCGTCGTCGGGGACCGGGAAGACCGCCTCGATCCGCCGGTCGAGGTTCCGGGGCATGAGGTCGGCGCTCCCGAGGTAGATCTCGTCGTCCCCCCCGTTCCGGAAGTGGAAGACCCGGCTGTGCTCCAGGAACCGACCGACCAGGGAGACCACCCGGATGTTGTCCGAGAGCCCGGGCACGCCAGGCCTGAGGCAGCACATGCCCCGGACGAGGAGGTCGACCTTGACCCCTGCCGAGGACGCCCGGTAGAGCAGGTCGGCGAGCCGGGTGTCGGTCAGCCCGTTCACCTTGATGCGGATGAGCCCCGGTTCGCCGCGGGCATGGTGCGACATCTCGCGATCGATCAGCTCCACGAGGCGCCGCCTCCAGCCGCCGGGGGACACGAGGATCCGGTTGTACCTCTCCTTCCGGGAATAGCCGGTGAGCGAGTTGAAGAGGTTGGTCATGTCCTCGCCAAACTCGGGCCGTGCGGTCAGGTACCCGAAGTCGGTGTAGAGGCGCGCCGTGGCGGCGTTGTAGTTGCCGGTCGCGAGGTGGACGTACCTCCGGATGCCGTCCCCCTCGCGCCGCACGACCAGCGTTGCCTTGCAGTGCGTCTTGAGGCCGACGATCCCGTGCGCCACGTGGACGCCTTCCCGCTCGAGGGTCTCCGCCCACTCGATATTGCTTTCCTCGTCGCCGCGCGCCTTCAGTTCCACCAGGACCGCGACCTGCTTGCCGTTGCGGCGGGCGCGTACGAGGGCCGCGATGATGGGCGAGCGTCGCCCGACCCGGTACAGGGTCTGCTTGATCGCCAGGACGTCGGGATCGTCGGCCGCGGCCTCGATCAGTTGCACGATCGGGCCGAACGAGTCGTACGGGTGGTGCAACAGGATGTCCCGGCCCCGGATCGCGTCGAAGACGCTCTCCCCGGGGGCGAGGACGGCCGGGACCCGTGGCGTGAACGGCGCGTGCTTCAGGTCGGGCCGGTCGACCTGCACCAGCTCGAACAGGGCGCTCCGGCCAAGGGGGAGCGGCCGGACGTCGGCGATGGCCGTCTCGGCATCGAGCTCCTGGAGCAAGCGGGACCGGAGGTCGCCCGGCATCGAAGGATCGATCTCCAGGCGCACCACGGCCCCCCAGGCGCGTTCCCGGAGACTGTCCCTGACGGTGTCCATGAGCTTGTCGCTGTCACGCTCGCGGATGTCCTGGTCAACGTCGCGGGTGACGCGGAACGGGTAGCACGCGCGGACGGGGACGTCCGGGAAGAGCGCGTCGAGATTGCTGGAGATGACGTCCTCGAGCCAGACGAAGGCGATCGGCCGGTGCTCCCCGGGCGCGTGAATGGCGTCGTCGTCGTCGTCAACCGGGACCTGGACGAGGCGGGGCAGGTTGTTCGGGACCTTGACCCGGGCGAAGCGCGCCCCGAACTTGGGGTGGTCGAGGGCGACCATCAGGCTGAGGCTCCGGTGCGAGATATGCGGGAACGGGTGCCCGGGATCCACCGCGAGGGGTGTCAGGACGGGGAACACCTCGCGTCGGAAGTAGGCGGCGACGAACTGGCGTTGCTCGTCACCGAGCGAAGCGAGGTCCAGCACGTGGATCCCCTGCGCGGCTAGGCCGAGTCGCAACTCGTCCCAGCACGCCTCCTGCTTGGCGAGGAGGCCGTCCAGCTCCTGGATGAGCAGCTCGAGCGCCTCCGTCGGCGTCGACCCGTCCGGCAGGAGGCCCGCCGTGCCGATCTGGGTGCCCTCCCGCTGGTTCTGGAGGCCGGACACGTGGATCTCGTAGAACTCGTCCAGGTTTGAATGGGAGATCGCCAGGAACTTGACTTGCTCAAGGATCGGGTGGGTCGCGTCGATCGCCTCCTCGAGGACCCGCTCGTTGAACCGCAGCAAGCTTGATTGCGCGTTGAGGTACCGGACCTCGCTACCCGCGGTCCGGGCGTCGTCGAGGACTTGGTCGTCGCCGACGAGGGACGTGTCATCGCCCGACCTCGACGCGGCGAGGCCCGGACCAGGCGTGCCGGCTTCCCGCCGTCCTTCGTGGTGGGCCGGGCCGTGAGCGCTTGCGTCGCGCCGGCCTTCGACGAGAGCCTCCTGTTTCGGTCGATTGGGCACGATGACCTCCGGGGGGCTGAAACCCCGTGCGTTGCCGGCCACGACTACCGGGCGTGACCGAGGCGACGAGCCTCTGCGGCGAGGATGCGGTCCATCACGGCCAGCGACGCCGCGTACGTTGCGTCGATGCCTTCAACGGACAGGCCCCGACTGCCAAGCGTCCGGGCCTGCGTATTCGGCGTGTCCGACGCATAGTGAATGATCCCAAGGTCGAAGGGCAACTCCCGGAAGTACACGCGTTGGCCGGTGGGATGGCGTTCCGGCCGGGTGGCCTCGTAGATGGCCGAGAGGATCGGGCCTGCCTCCATCTCGACGACGGTAAAGCGTTCGCGGTAGTAGCGTTCGAGCGAGGCCTGGTTTTGGAGGAAGGTCCCGCGCACGGTCACCGCCGACTGGTTGTCGAGCGCCGACGCCCGCTCAAGGAACGGTGCCAGGTCACCTGACCGGAATGCGTTGGGGAAGGCGTAGCTGTTGCCCGAATGCTCGTCGAAGACCGTGTCCGAGAGCAGCACGTCACCGATGGCGGCATTAAGGGTGGCCGCCTTGCCGATCGCATAGATCCCGCGCAGGGTCGGCCAGGCGGTCGCGACCTCGCGGACGATGTGGTACGAGGCAAGGCCGAGCGGGTAGTCGACGTTCAGGATGATCGCGTCCGACCGCTCGATGACGTCGGCATGCCTGCCAAGCCGGGGGTCAAGGTCTTCCTTTCGCAGCCGGCACAACTCGATCAGCTGCGCTCCGACGTCAAACCCCGCGACGGCGTCGACATGGGCAATCCCGCGCTCCGCCTCCTCGTGGCGCCGAACGAGTCGCAGGGTCTCCTCCCGGTGCGCCTGGTGCCACAGGCGCGACACGTAGTAGAGCAGGTTGTCACTCCGGCGAAGGGATCCGAGCGCCTCGACCTCGTCGCGAACGGTCGCGGAGGGCGACGACCCCTCGAGGAAGTCCAGGAACGTGGTGCGCCGCCTGCGCACGTAGCCCGACACCAGGTTGACGATGGCGTGCAGGTTGGACGAGACGAAGTACAGCGGTCGACCTTCGAGGCCACGACGTGCCACGGCCGCCCCGATCGGTCGCCACCAGCGACGGGCGAGGCGCGCGTGAGCGATGTCGTTGCCTCCAAGGAACTGGATATGCATGTCCTTGCGCGCGCGGGCCACCGACTGGAGCCACCCCAGGAACCCCGTCCCGTGGATTCGCTGGAGGCGGGCCCAGTCGCTTGCCGCCATGCCGGCGGCGGGGCCGAGCGCGTCGAGTGCAACGGAGGGTGGGGCGGTGGTGCTTCCCTCTCCCGCCGCAGCAGGGGAGGAGGCAAGGGGCCCCCCGGCTCCCGCCGTGACCAGGCGGGACAGCGCCTCGTGAAGCTTGTTCCATTCGATCTGGTAGGCGACGAGGCAAGGTACGACGTCGTCCAGGTCGGACAGCGACGAGGCGTGGATGGTGAGCGCGCCGGAACCGTCCCATCGCCAGGCCCGACGCCGTGCGGCCGCCTCGACGCGCTCCCATTGCTCGACCTCGTCGCCGAGGACGGCGCGGAACTGCTCGCCTTCCTGGCCGATGACCACGGAATCCACGCCAGCGACGCACAACGGAAGGCGCTGCATCGCGTAGATGAATGCCCCCGCGTCGCAATCCGCCAGCCCCGCGCGCATGTGAAGGCTCGAGCGCATGCGGACGTGCGCCGCCTCGAGAGCGTGCAGCCTCACGACGCCGCTGCTCCGGAGCAACGTCATGTAGGTCCTGGCGTAGAGCTCCGGGGAAGGGGCGTCCGGCGACCCGGGCGGCAGGTCGACATGGCCCCCGCCTTGGACCGCCTGGTCCACGGGCATCCTGCCCGCTCCGCCGCCGCTGGGAGGCAGGTCGACATGGCCCCCGCCTTGGACCGCCTGGTCCGCGGGCATCCTGCCTGCTCCGCCGCCGCCGCTGGGAGGCAGGTCGACATGGCCCCCGCCTTGGACCGCCGGCATCGTGGTCAGTGCGCCGGGCGACCCGGGTAGCGGGCGCGATACGCGGCCCGCACCTCGTCGTTCGGCGGGTACGCCTCGGAGAGGGGCGCGCCCCCGAGGACGCGTTCGCGCAAGTAGGTTTCCAGGTCCTCGTGCTCCGCGGCGTACTGGGCAGCCGCCTCGCCAAGCGCCGCGGGCACGACGACGATCCCGTCCGGGTCGCCAACCACCCAGTCCCCCGGCCGGACCGCGACGCCCTTGCACGTGACGATGCCGTCCATCTCGACCGCCATGACCGCCCGTTGGATGGCGGCGGCGTCCACGTGTCGCGTGTAGACGGCCAGGTCGATGTCCTTGATCTGCCAGGCGTCGCGGACGGCGCCATCGACGACGAGGCCGGCGGCGCCACGCGCCTGGAGGCGGGCGGTCATGATGTCACCGTAGACGCCCCCCTCGGCGTTCCCGCCGGCGTCGGCAACCAGGACCTCGCCCGCGCCGATGTGCTCGACCGCCTTGCGATGCGGGTTCGTCTCGCGGTCGGTCCACAGCTCGGCGAGGTCAGGTCTCGCAGGCACGAAACGGATGGTCCGGGCGCGCCCCGCCATGCGCAGGTGCGGGTTCACCACGATGAGCCCCCCGGCGAACGCGTTCCGGTAGCCGCGTTGGTTCAGCCAGTTCGTGATCGTCGCCACCGAACCGTGGCGGAACAGGCGGGCGATTTCCGTGTCGTCGAGCGTTGCCGTCATGGCTGGGTCTCCATCCGTTTCCGTCCTGATCGAGGGGGATGCGGCCATCATATGGCTGTCGCCCCGAGCGTGGCCCACGCGCGCCAGGTCTCCCCGGGCGCCAGCTGGAAGATGCCGGTGTCAAGGTGGGGATGCGTGGTCGCGAGGCCGAGCGCGTTCGAGACGGCCGACCGCGGTTCGAGCGAGACGAACGGGAATCCTGGCGGGCAGAACAGCGCGTTCGAGCCAAACGCCGCACTCGTCTCGAGGGTCGCCCGGATGCCGCTGGCGAGGTCGTCGATGCCCGTGACCAGTCCTCCCGGCGACGCGGGGTCCGCGTTGCCCCGCGCCCCCCGGAGTGCCGCCCGGTCGCCATACAGGAGTACCGGGAGGCGAGGCGCGGTACCGGGCGGGATTTCGCCGCCCACCCCTCCCCAGGCCAGCGTGCGCTCGAGGTCGGCGACGGATCGCGGCCGCCGGAGGTCGTAGGGCGCGCCTTCGGGCACGTCAAGGGGTTCGACCCGGCCGGTCCCGAGCCCCGCCGCCATCTCCCACCAGTCGTCGGCCCGCACCCACGGGTGGCAGGTTTCGCGACTTGCCGGGTCGTCGTTACCGGCTAGCTCGGCCGCGGTCGGCAGCGCCTCGTCCGCCAGGCCGTCGCGCACGAACCGGACCGGAAAGTAGGGGTGCAGGCCGAGCAGGTGGGGCACCGTGCGGGCGTCCCGGTTCTCGACCGTGATCGCCAGGTGATGGCGACCGCCGGCGACGCGGTGGGTCACCGTCGCCCGAAACGGGAATGGCCAAGCCGAGGCGCGGTCCGGGACCGTCTCGGAGTCAAGGGTGCACGTCACGAAATCCGGGCCGGCATCGAGGACCGCCCATGGCGTGCGGGCGGCGAACCCATGGAGCATGACGCCCGGGCGCTCGACGGACGAGACCTCGTGCGTTTCGCCCCCGGCCGTGAACGGGGTCACGTGGCGTCCGGGGTATGGCGCGAGGATGGGGTAGCCCCAGAATGTCGGGCGCGAGCGAAGCACCGCGGCAGACGCGGGCGTCGATAACAGGTGCGCCCGTCGACCCGAGACCGGGACGGAGAAGGCGAGGCAGTTCGCGCCGACGGACGGGATGACGTGGGCGCGTGCCCCAGTCGCATCCTCGAGGAGGTGGATGACCTCGCCATCCCAGTCGATCGTTCGTGCCGACATCCCGTTGCTCCCCTTCTCGCCGTGCCGCCGCCCCACGCCGGTACGATGGTCCCTGCCATTGGACTGCCCCGGTGGGCCCATGGTCGCGCGGGATCGTAACCGGACGGCTTCCCGGGTGGAGCCAGGATCGTCGGAGGAGACGCGAACCAATGGGCATCGTCGAAGAGGTCGTTCACGCCCGTTTCCGCTGGCACACGCCGGGACCGCAGCCGAACGGCATGCAGGCGACCGACGCCGGCATCTGGGTCATCGACCAGCATGACCTGAACGTCTACCTGCTCGACCCCGAGACCGGCCAGGAACGGTCACGGTTTGCGACGGCCACGAGCCACTCCAGCGGTATCACGTGGGATGGCGAGGCGCTCTGGGTCGCGTCGACCTTCCCGCCGATCGAGCTGTTCCGGTTCGACCTGGACGGGCGCGAGCTTGGGCGACTGCCTACCCCGGGCGCCTCCGAGCGGAGCGGCGCGCACGGGCTCGAATGGATCGACGGGAGCTTGTGGGTCACGGTGCCGCCCTCGGCAACGACGTATCGCCTGGATCCCGCGACCGGGTCGATCTTGCACCAGTTCCCCGCGCCCGGCAATCGCCCCCACGGCATCGCGTGGGACGGCAACCTGCTCTGGGTCGCGGAAACCTCGCATCGCACGTTCACGGGGTACTCGCTGGACGGCACGGCGCATCGGGTCGTGCGCCTGGCAGAGGGACCTGTCGAAGGCCCCGAACCGCACGGCATGACCTACCTCGCGGGCGAGCTGTGGTACTGCGACGCGAATACCAGGGCGGTCTGCACCGTCGCCTTGGGCGCGTAGGTGACGCCCTTCCCGATGCGTGACCGGCTCCGGCTTGCACCAGGCCTTCCAGAGGCTCGCAACACGCCGGGCACCGGGGATGATGCCCGGCCGGTAGCGCCGGCCACGGGCGTGACGTGGGACCTCTCGGACTTGTTTGACGGGCCGGGTGACCCGAGGATCGCGGTCGCCCTGGACTCGATCGACGAGGACGCGAAGGGCTTTGCCGCGCGGTTCCGTGGGACGATCCACGTGGCGGGCGGCCCGCCAGCGGCCTGGTTTCGCGAGGGCATCGAATCGCTGGAGGCCATCCATGAGCGCCAGTGGCGGATCGGTGGGTACGCGCACCTGAACTATGACCAGGACACGCGCGACGTGGTCGCCCGGGACCTGAGCCAACGGGTCGAGGAGCGCCTGACGGCCGCCCGGAACGAACTGCTGTTCTTCGACCTTGAATGGATGGAGGTCGCGGACGAGGACGCCGCGACCCTCGTGGCCGACCCCGAGCTTTCGGCCTACCGCCATTTTCTCGAGGCACAGCGCCTCTTCCGCCCGCATCGCCTGTCGGAGGCGGAGGAGCGGCTCGCCAACGAGAAGGACATCACCGGCAACTCGGCGTGGGCGCGCTTGCACACGGAAACCACGTCTGCCCTCGAGTTCGATGTCGACCGCGACGGTGCGACGGAGAGGCTAAACCTTTCGCGTGTCCTCGCGATGCTTCACGACCCTGACCGCACGGTGCGCCGGTCCGGACACGACGCGCTCTATGCCACGCTCGCCAGGTCTGGCCCGGTCCTGACCTACACGTACGACACGCTCGTCCAGGACAAGCGCACGATGGACCGGTTACGGGGGCATCCGGACCCGATGGCAAGCCGCCATCTGGGGAACGAGATCCCGTCGGCGGCCGTCGAGTCGATGATGCAAGCGGTCGAGGGGGCGTACCCGGTGGCCCAGGCGTACTTCCGCCTGAAGGCGCGCCTGCTCGGCCTCCCCGAACTGATGGTGTACGACCAGTACGCACCGCTCGAGCAACGGCAGGTCGCGGTGCCCTGGAGCGACGCCCGGACGCTCGTCGAGGAGAGCTACGCGGCGATCGATCCGGCGTTCGGTGACGTGGCGCGCGAGGTCTTCGCACGGAACTGGGTCGACGCCGAACCACGGGACGGGAAGCGCGGCGGCGCCTACTGCTCGTACCCGACACCGAAACTGCACCCGTGGATCTTGTGCAACTACATGGGCACGCCGCGCGACGTGATGACGGTCGCGCACGAGATGGGGCACGCGCTCCATGCCATGCTCGGGCGGCGCCAGACGCCCTTCAACTACCACTCGACCCTTCCTCTCGCGGAGACGGCGAGCGTGTTCGGGGAGATGGTCGTGTTCGATCGCCTCCTGGCGCGCGAGACGGACCCGCGCGCGCGCCTGGGCCTGCTCGCCGGCAAGATCGAGGACGCCTTCGCGACGGTCTTCCGGCAAAACGTGCTGACGCGGTTCGAGCAGTCCGCGTTCGCCGCGCGTGCGGAGGGGCGCCTCACCGGCGACCGGCTTGGCGACCTCTGGACGGCCGCGAACCGCGCGTATTACGGCGATGCCGTCCGCCTCACCGATGGCTATCGCTGGGGCTGGTCATACATCCCGCACTTCATCCACACGCCGTTCTATTGCTACGCGTACGTCTTCGGCCAGTTGCTGGTCATGTCCCTGTACCGCACCTACAAGGAAACCGGTGGGGCGTTCGTGCCCAAGTTCCTCGACCTGCTGGCGGCGGGAGGTAGCGGCACGCCCGACACGCTTCTCAGACCGCTCGGCGTGGACATCACGCACCCGTCGTTCTGGGCGAAGGGCCTCGCGGAGATTGAGGCGCTCGTAGCGCAGGCGACGGACCTTGCCGAGGCCCTCGGCGACGCGTAGGGCAGGTTGAGCGCCACGGGGGGGCCGTTCTTCCCTCTCCCGCCGCAGCGGGGGAGGGGCGGTGCTTCCCTCTCCCGCCGCAGCGGGGGAGGGACTGAGGGTGGGGGCCGTGCTCCGAGTGGGGAAGCCCCCAGACCCCACCCCGGCGGGCAAGGATGCCCGCGGACCAACAGGCGAGGGAAGCACCGCGCCCCGAGCGGGACTAGGCGGGTTCCAGGACGCGCTGCAACTCGGACCGCTGGATCGCCGGTGACGCGTCCGAGAGGTAGCAAGACGACGCCTGCGTGTCGCCAACCATGAAGAGCGGCGGCGCCGTCTCGCGGCACTTCGCCATCACGTGCGGGCACCTCGACGCGAACTTGCATCCCTTCGTGGTGGTCGGGCTGGTGCCGTCGTCGCGAATGACCGGTTCCCTGCCCCACTGCAGGTCGACATCTGGCCACGGGATCGAGTCGATCAGCAGCCGGGTGTAGGGATGCTGGGGCGCCTTGACCACGCTGGCCACGTCGCCCCCTTCCATCACCGAGCCCTTGTACAAGACGATGATCTCGCTGGAGACGTGATACGCCGTCGTCAGGTCGTGGGTGATGTAGAGGACCGATATCCCGAGCTCCTTGTGCAAGGTATAGATCGACTCGAGGATCGTCGCCCGAAGCGACGCGTCGACCATCGACACGGGTTCATCGGCGATGATGAGCTTTGGCTTGAGGAGCATCGCCCGCGCGACGATGATGCGCTGGCGTTGCCCGCCGCTGAGCTGGTGCGGGTACCGGCCGAGGATTTCCTCCGGACGCAGGCCGACCTTTCGAAGGGCATCGCCCATCTTCTCGCGAGCCTCCTCGCGGTTCGCCGCGAGCCCGAACTTGCGGATGGGCACCGTGAGCACGTGGTCGACGGTGTAGAACGGGTTGTACGCGGCGAACGGGTCCTGGAAGATCGCCTGCACGTCCTGCCTGAACTGCCATCGCTCCGCCGCGGAGATGGCCTTCATGTTCTTGCCCATGTAGAGCACGTCGCCGTGGGTCGGCGCGATGAATCCCATGAGCAGGGATCCGAGCGTTGACTTGCCCGAGCCGGACTCGCCGACGACGGCCGTGATCGACGGGCGAGACTGGTCGATGGTCAGGCTGAAATCATCCAGGGCGACCGTCGTCCTCGGGGAGAAGAACCCGCTCCGGTAGACCTTGCTGACATTGCGAAGTTCAAGCAGGGCGCTCATTCGAAGCCTCCGGCGCGGACGGTAGCACTGCCGGCCTCGATGGCAATCCGGCCAGCCAGGCCCCCCTCGACGTCCGCAAGGTGGCACGCCGACGCATGGTCGCTGCCGTGGCTCGTCGTTTCAGGGGCCCGTTCGGTACAGACCGGCATTGCATGCGGGCACCGCGTGCGGAAATAGCAACCTGACGGCAGGGCGAGCAAGGAGGGGGTGATGCCCGGGATCCCGCGGAACACGCCCTTCTGCCCCAAGGTCGGGAGGCTGCTGATGAGCATGTGCGTGTACGGGTGGGTGGGCCTCGCGAACAGTTCGCGGGTCGGGCCAATTTCCACGAGCTTGCCGGCGTACATGACCGCCAGGTGGTCCACGAACTGCGCCATCAACCCCATGTCGTGGCCGATCAGGATGACGGCGATGTTCATCTCCCGCTGCAGGCGGCCGATCGTGTCCATGACCTGGCGTTGCACGACGACGTCGAGTGCCGACGTCGGCTCGTCGGCGATGATGACCTTCGGGCGCAAGGCAACGGCGATGGCGATGCAGATCCTCTGCTTCATGCCACCCGAAAGCTCATGGGGATAGAGGTTCGCGACCTCGGGTCGGAGTTCGACAGCCTCCAGGACCTCGGCAATCCGCGCGCGGACCTGGGCGCTGGTCAGCGACGGCTCGTGGACCTGCAGGACGTCGGCGATCTGGGCACGGACCCGGATGACCGGGTTGAGCGCGCTCATCGCCGCTTGCGGGACCATGCCGATCAGGCGCATGCGCGCGCTGCGGATCTCCGCGTCGTTCATCGCAGTCAACTCGTCATTCTCGACGAACACCTGGCCACCAACCTTGCCGGGCGGACGGATCATCTGCATGAGGGCGAGTGCGATCGTGGACTTGCCTGACCCGCTCTCGCCCACGAGCCCGAGGCGCTGGCCGGGTCCGAGCTCGAAGCTGACGTCGTCGCACGCACGCAGCCGACCGGCATCGGTGAAATAGTCGACTCGGAGGTTGCGAACCCGGAGGGTCGCGGCCTGCCCGGCGCTCTGCGAGGCGGCAGCGGTCATACGACCCTCCTTGTGCGTGGGTTCGCCAGCTCGTCTAGGCCCGCGCCGATCGTGAAGAGGCCAACGAAAATCATCACGATGACGACGACGGGAGCGGCTGCCCACCACCACATGCCCTTGATCAAGGCGCTGTAGTAGATCACCCAGTAGATCGTCATGCCGAGCGTGGGCTCGCGCATCGCACCGAGCCCAAGGGCCTCAAGTCCGAGGGAGGCGAAGATTCCCCCGGTGACGGAGCCGACAAGGCTCGCGGCGAGGTACGGCAGGAGGTTCGGCATCAGCTCGAGGAAGATGATCTCGACGCTGTTCATGCCGGAGAGCCGCGCCGCTTGCAGGAAGGGCCGTTCGCGAAGGGACAGCACTTGGGCGCGGATGTTCCGCGTCGGTCCCATCCAGGCGAGGCTCGCGATGATCAACGCGAGGAGGTTGATGTTCATCGACGTGCGGGACGCCGAGGCGATGATCACCAGGATCAGGAGACCAGGGATGGTGAGCAGGATGTCTACGAGGGACTTGATGACCAGGTCCACTGTGCCCCGGAAGTATGCGGCGACGAAGCCGAGCACGGTTCCGATGACGAGACCGATCAATCCGGCCGTGAAGCCGATCCGCAGCGTGAGGATCGTGCCGACCACCATGACGGCGTAGAGTTCGCGGCCTTGGCTGTCGGTGCCGAGCGGGTACTGCAAGGACGGGGGCCGGTTCGCCGGCGCCGCCAGGGGGTACGCCGCCTTCGCGAGGTCGTAGCGCATCCACCCGATCGCGCAGAACGCGAAAAGCAGGAGGAATACCGCGATCCCGACGCCAAGGCTCGGGTTCCGTCGCAGGTACCGCAGGAACCCGCTCACCGTGGTCCTCCGTCAGTCGCGTCCCACCTACTCATAACTAATCCTCGGGTCGATCAACGGGTACAACATATCAAGGATAAATAACACGAGACCAAGCGATACGATCAAGAAGAAGACGATGCCGTAGATCGTGGTGTAGTCGAACCGAGTGATCGACTCGCCGAGGAGCGACCCGATCCCCGGGTAACCGAAGACGACCTCCACGAGACCGGCCCCCGCGACGATATGGCCGAGCGAAAGTGCCAGGCCGGTGGTCTGGGGAAGCAAGGCGTTTCGGATCGCGTACCCGAAGAAGATGCGGCGGTCGGGGAGGCCCTTCGCCTCCGCGTAGTTCATGTAGTCCTCGCCTTGGATGGTGACCATCATGCCCCGCATGCCCAAGGCCCACCCTCCCGTGCTCGCGAGGATCATCGAGAGCGAAGGGAGCAAGGCGTGGTAGACGAGCTTGCCGAAGAAGGCGAGCGTGAACGCCGGGATTGTCCCGATCGGGTATCCCCCGCCGATCGGGAACCATTTCAACTGGAATGCGAAAAAGTAGATCAATATGAGTCCGAGGATGTAGAACGGCACGGCTGACAACGTGAGGAGGAATGGCACGGTGTACTGGAGAATCCTCGGCGCGCGCGGCCATGCGATCAACGCGCCGAGAATCGTTCCCAACGTGAAACTGATCAATGTCGATGCCGTGACGATTCCGAGAGTCCATGGCAACGCCTCTGAAATGAGACGCATCACCGGTTTCGGATAATTCGACAGCGACTTTCCAAGGTCGAATCGCAACGTATTCCAGAGATACGTGACGTACTGTTTCGGTAGCGGTTCGTCAAGCCCGAACTGCTTCCGGTACTCCGCGACCATCTCGGTCATGCCGATATTGGTCGCGCCGCCACCACGAGCGGACTCCGAGAGGATGCGCTCGCGAATCGGGTCGCGCCCGGTCGCCAGGCGCGGCAACACGAAGTTGATGGATGCGGCCATCCACATGATGGCTAGCAACAGGACGACGCGCTGGAACACGTAGGTCAGGCGCACGGCTCACCTCGCAAGGGGCGGAAGGGGCGGGATTGACATGACAGAGCCGGGAACGTGCACCGCACGTCCCCGGCCCCAAGGTCCGACACCCGATTCGGGTTCGCCTACCGGCTAGGCGACGGGCTTCAGCTTATGGAGGACCAACGGGAAGGTGAGGTGCCAGAACGCGCCATTGCAGTAGCTGTTCAGGACGGTCGGCCACCCCTGCCAGTAGGTGGTGTTCATCGGGATCCGATGGAACCACTGGATGAACGGCAGGTTCGGCAGCTCCTTGAGCCAGATTGCCATGGCATCGCGGAAGAGATCAAGGAGGCGCGGATCACCCATCGGGATGACGTTCATCGCGTCGACGATCTTGTCGAAATCCTTGTTCGACCAGCGGCTCCACTGGTTGCCACCGCCACCGGACGTCGTGGTCTGCGGGACGGAGTTGATGGTCGTGAACAGGTACAGGGTGTAGTACGGGTCGGCGATGCTCGCGCCATGGCCCATGAACCACGCGCCCGGGTGCTCGCCAAGCATCGCGCGCGTGCCCCAGTCGACGGGCATCGAGTACGACGACTCGAAGCCGGCCTTCCGGAGTTGTTCCGCGACAACCGGTCCGATGTCAGCCCAGATGCCCCATCCGTAGATGTCCAGGATGAGGCGCTTGCCTCCCTTGGCCCAGAAGCCGGCGGAGTCCTTGGCGTAGCCCTTGGCCTTGAACCGCTTGTCGACCTCACCGAGGTCGTACTTGTTCGTCGGGTACTTGACCAGGAGGTCCTTGACGGAATCGGCGAACGGCTTCAGGGCCGGGTATGCCGGATACGGCAATTCGGTGGCTTGCCCTGCACCCTCGTACGCGACGTCGATCGCGCCCTGGCGGTCGATCGCGTAAGACAGCGCCCAGCGGATCTCGGGGTCATTCCACGGCTCGATCGCGGTATTGACCCAGAAGCTGTTCGGCCACCAGTCGACGTACCCGAACGGTGGGCGATTGAAGCTGTGGGTGATCAGCGCCTTGTTCTGGGGAAGGAGTGCCTTGATCGTGCCGGGGCGGAGGTCGAGGCTCGCGTCGACCTCGTTCGAGGACAAGAGCTGCGCCGTCCGATTGTCGTCCGAGTACGGCGTAAAGATGATCCGCTCGACGTTTGGAAGCGTCGCGAACATGGACTTCGCACCCCACCAGTCCTGGCGGAGGTCCATGAACTTTTGGGTCTCGGTCCACATGGTGATCCGGTACGGGCCGGTGCCGCACGGCCAACCCTTGGCGAGGTCGAACCACGTGAATTCGACGGGATCCTGACCGTCGAAGATGTGCTTCGGGAGGATCTTGACGCCATTGTCGAACTTGAATGCGAGGTATTCGAACAAGAACCGCGGGTTGGCGTTGGTGAACGTGAACTTGACCGTGTGCTTGTCAACCGCCTCGACGTTCGAGACGTACTGCTCCATCGCCCGCCCGTACGTCAACTTCGTGTTCGTACGGAGGGTATTGAAGGTGTACGCCACGTCGTCGGCGGTAAACGCGACGCCGTCGCCCCATTCGGCTCCCTTGCGGATGTTGACCACGAGGGAGGTGAAGTCCTCGGAGAACGAGTACCCGGTGGCGAGCCACGGGATCATGTCGTCCGCGAAGGCCGAGTAGTAGAAGAGCGGCTCCCACAGGGCGGCGTTCCCGATCTGGTGCGTGGCGCCGGCCGCATATGGGTTGCCGATGCCCGCATCGGTGAACTTGCCGCCCGCGCCGCCGAAGACCATCCGGAGCGTGCGCTCGCGGGGCAGGTCAGCGGGCGCCGACTGTGCACCAGCGACCGCGGTGTCGAACAAGCCAAGCCCGCCCGCAACTGCGGCCGCGCTTGCAGCCCCACCGAGGCGCAGGAGACCTTCGCGTGTCTGCTTGAGTTCCATCTGTTCCCAGAACCCCCTCATCGTGCCTCGGCATCACCGCGCCGTGGCGTGCACCTTGCCTGACGGCATCAGCCGTCAGCTCGCCGGACCCGAACCTCACGCATTGGCACAAGGCGCGGTCGGCTTGGCGGCAATGTACCACGCAGAACTACTGAAAGATTGGAGGCGGGAGCGATCAAGCCATCGCCAATCGGTGGCGCCACCCGGCCTCAGGCGCGCCGCCTCGACGCCATGGCCCGCAGGACGGTAGGATCACTTTTGATGGCTGACACCACGAGGCCCGCCGACCCCGCCCGCCCAAGGTACCTCGGCATCTGGGTCGCGGTGGTCCTGATGGTCGTGCTCTTCGGAGGAGCGAGTGCCGTCGTCGCCGACGTCCTCTTCCGGCTCGCCCTGGGACTCTAGGCGCGGCTAGCCGGAAGGCTGACCCGCCAAGACGGCGGGGCGCGCTGGATCGCATGTTCCCGTTCCTCCCCCCGCGCACCCCCCCCGAGGGGTCGATCGTGGTCCAGGGCGTGGTCCTCCGTGAACGTTCCGAACGGGTTACGGAAGTTCTCCTCGTGCATCGCCACAGCCCCCGCGCGTGGGAATTGCCAGGCGGCATGCCCGAGGTCGGCGAATCCATTCGAGATGCGGTCATCCGCGAGGTGTTGGAGGAGACCGGGCTCCGGGTCGAGCCGATCCGGCAAGTCGCGACCTTTCGCAGGACCGGGTTCCGCCCCCACATCTCCCCGGTCTTCCGGTGCGAGGTCATCGGTGGCACACCCACCCCGAACCTCGAGTCGGTCGCCGTCGGTTTCCACGCGGTGGACCGCCTGCCCTGGGGAACGTTCCCCTGGCTCCGCGCGACGATCGGTCTGGTGGTCGAAGACCTGAGATTGGGATCCAGCAGTGCCTCCGGGACCGAACGCGAGATATGCCAGCACCTTGGCTGGATCGCGGTCGCGCATTCGCTTCTCATTCATACGTCCGGCGTCGCGCGCTTGAGGTCGTGAGCGGGCGCGGCAGTGGTAACCTGCCCGCCGGCGAGGAGGATGTGATGCGGGGTAGCGAAGCCGGCGAAGGCCGGTCGTTCGCGGTGCGGTCGTTCAGTGACCTGTCGCAAGTGGACGACGAGTTCCTGCGACAGCTCGCCGCGCGCGTGCACTTGATGGACCTCGCGTACGCATTCGGATTCGGGGTGCCGGAGTTGCATGCGCGCCTGGTGGCGGTGATCCGTCCCGGGCTTGCCGACCAGCTTGGTTCGGCGATCTCGATGGCGCGGGCGTCGCAAGAGCGGTATCCGATCGAGGGCTCGATCATTAACGCCCGCACGCGCGTCGTTGACGTCGCGCGTCGGGTTCTTGGCGCGACAGCGTAGGGTCAGGCCGGGCGTTAGCTTCCGGTCGACCGAGGAAGGATCAGGGAATGGGCGACCGCACCTTCGGCGTGGGCATCATCGGTACCGGGCGGATCTCCGGGGCGCACGCCCGCGCGGCGCGCGAGGCGGGTGGCACCCGGCTCGTCCTGGCCAGCGAGCTCGATGCCGCGCGAGCGGACGCATTTGAGGCGAAATGGGCGTGTCCCGTCGTCTCGGACTACCGCGAGCTTCTCGCGAGCCCCGAGGTCGATATCGTCGCGCTCACGCTTCCCCATTGGTTGCACGAGCCGATCGGCATCGCCGCCGCCCAGGCAGGCAAGCATATCTTCGTCGAAAAGCCCATGGCCGACAGCGTCGAGGAATGTGACCGGATGATCGCGGCGGCCCGCGCGAACGGCGTGAAGTTGTTCACGGGCCATACCGAACAGTTCCTGGCCCCGAACGTCGCCGCGCGCAAGCTGATCGACTCGGGAGAGGTCGGGACAACGGTCCTCGCGACCGATTGCTGGTACAAGGCGTTTGGCGTGGCCAGCCGACCGCCGTGGTTCCTCGACCGCTCGAAGGGCGGAGGCATGTGGCTCATGAACGGTGCCCACATGATTGACCGCCTGACCTTCCTGATGGGGCGTCGGGTCATCGCCGTCAAGGCGCTCGTCCAGACGCGGTTTCATCCCATCGCGGCCGATGACACCGCCCTCGCGTACTTGCACTTTGAGGACGGGACCGCTGCAACGATCGCCCACACGGGCTACAAGGACCACCCCGGGGCCGGGGTCGACCACATTGGCGGCGAGATCATCATCACCTGCACCGAGGCGCAGTTGAAGATCGTCGATCGCGCCCGCTTGTACCGGAGCGTTCCGGGTGGCCGGGGCGGGGCCTGGGAAGAGGTCCCTGTCGAGCGGATCGACACCACGACGGCCGAACTGCGGGCACTCGTCCGCAACATCGTGGATGACGAGGCCGAGACGGTGTCGGTCGAGCAGGCCCGCCACATCGTGGAGGTGATGACCGCGTGCGAGGAGTCGTCGCGCACCGGTCGCGAAGTCGTCATCGGCGGGTAGAAGTACGACCGCGCCGGGTTAGACTCTAGTGCGTTGGAAGGGCGCCGCCGCGAGGCGGCGCACCTTTTTCGCCCGCACGGCGGGCATGCAGGTGGCGATGATGGGGTTCCTCAACCTGAGTTCATGGCGGAGCGCTGGCGGGCGCGTTCGGGCCGAGCGCTCGTCGGGCGTTGTCCAAGTGCCGCCCTCCCGCTATTACTACGAACAATTGCCGGCCTTTCAGGGAATGGTCGACGGCTATGCCGAGCTCCTCGGGCGGCGCCCCTCGTCGGTAGACCACTTGTACCTTTGGGTACTTGACACCGAGGGACACACGCACGACGCGCGACGTGGCTTGGACTTGGCTGACTGGATGAGCTACTTCGAGATCGAACCGCATTCGTTGCTGGCGATTGTCAACGTGGTCGCAGATCGAGCCGCGGTTGCCCGTCGTCTGCACGCGGCGCGCGAGGATGCGGTCGCCAAGGGAGCGGTCGCGTGACTGCAGCGACGGCCGTGCGCGCCGACCAAGTGCGGATGGTTCGCGCGTACCTGGTCGGGGCCGCATTCGACGGACACCGGCAGGTACGCGGCGCCCTCGCCGACATCCGCGCGACCGGAACGGCGGCGGACATCGTCGGTGTCGCCATCCCGATGCCAGGCGACCCCCGGCGCGAGGATGTCGCCGGAGATGTCATCTCCCGTATCGAGGAGCCACGAGGCCTCGTCCCGTGGCTGCGGCTCGTGATCGACCCGCATCGGCCGACGTTCCCGACGTTTCAGGAACAGGTGTCGGGCCGAAACGTGCCGTTGGCGTATGCGGTCCTTGGCGACCTCGCGGACTGGATTGGTGCGGCGGGATACATGCGCGTCCACGGCGTGGACGGCGCGTCGACATGGATCCTCGGACGGCCGAACCATGCGGCGTCGGTGCAGGGCGGTTCCGGCCCGAACAACGGAGACGTGCTCGCGACCATCGGCATTCCGGAGGCCCAAAGGGCTGCGTACCGCGCCCTCGTCATCGGGGGTCAGTGCGTGGTGACCACGTGCGAGACCGACCCCGGCCGGGCCAGGCGGGATGCCCAGGTCCTTCGGCGGCACGGTGGGCAGGCGACGTTCGTGGAACCGATCATGGCGCCGGGCGCGCCGTCGTAGGCCCGCCCACTCGGCACTTCCACTGCGACCAAACAACCGATAACGAGCCTCAATGGAACGCTACTCCGCCCGTGCGCGCCCAGTCTCGCGCGCCCCGGCCCTCGTCGGCCGGGACCACCCTTCGGCCTCCCTCCCGCGCCGTCGGCTCGCGATGTTGCGTCCGGGAATGGTCGTCGAGGGGGTCATCACGCGTCTCGTGCGCGGTGGTGCCCTCGTTGACATTCAACTCGAAAGCAACGAGCCGGCGTTCGTGCCGCTGCGCGACATCCCGGCCAAGGCGATGCCAGTCATTCGCGAACTCGTCGATACGGCCGCAATGCAGGAGTTCCGGATCGAGCAGCTTGATCGCGCCCAAGGGACGGCGACCCTTTCGCTCGAAGGCCTGATCCGGATCCCCGAGGATCCACTTCCGGCGGCGCGCGCCGTCCCGGCGCCGCCTCCGCCACCTGTGCCAGTGCGCAAGGTGCCTCCAAAGCCCACGGCGGGTGAGATTGCCAAGCAGGGCCAGCAGGCGTTGCTGCGACGCCTGCGCGAGGGTGACGGATAGGTCACGCGTGGCGCGCCGGTAAAAGGGGCCGAGGAGCGGGGCGGTGCTTCCCTCTCCCGCCGCAGCGCGAGGCGCGTGCGGTCAATGGAAGGGGCGGTGCCTCCCTCTCCTATAGTGCCCCGCGACCAAGGGCGGAGAGGAGCAACGCCCAGTTGTCCTCCGGGTCGGTCTCGCGCCCCGCTAAGGCATCGCCGGCCTTCTGGGCGGCGATCGACCGCATCACGGATGACGCGCGGCTAGCGTGGGACTGGCGCTCATCGTCCGCGACAACGCGTCGAACCGCATCGAGAACGAGCGTATCCGTCGAGATGTTCCGTGTCGCGGGCATGGGGGTGTCCTCCAGCATGGGGGTGGGCAGCCATGGCGTCGTTGTCATGACTGCGCCGAGTGGTGAGACCTTTATACCCCATGTGAGCACGTTCACAAAGTCACAAGCCCATTACGACCAGATCGGACTTGGCGTAAGAACACACGAGAGACTTCGTCCGGCGAGCGATCCCTGCCAGCGTGTCGGTGATCGCGGATCCTTGGAAGCGCGTCTGGTTGGACGATGTCGGTCTTCTCCCGCCCCGCGGTCAGTGCGTTCGAAGGCACGGGCAGCCCGAGCCGGGACGCGCCCTGGAACTGTCCGACGCTGGCTCGTTCTCGAGGCGGCTAGCCCGTGCCTTGGAGGCCCGCGGCGATGCCGTTGATGGTCAGCGCAATCACTGGCGCGAGGCGGGCTATTACATGGTCGTCGCCCGCCCCGGACGGCTCGGCGCGCCTCGCCTCATGCCAGCGCGCCAGCAACGCGACCTGCACGGCGGAGATCGGGTCAATGTATGGGTTTCGCAGCCTGACCGATCGTTGAAGGACAGGACTGTTCTCGAGGAGCCGCTTCTGGCCGGTAATGCTCAGGATTGCCTCGGCGGTCGAACACCACTCTCCAGAGATTTGATGGAAGATCGCGGCGCGCGCCTCCGGGGTCGCCAAGCTCGCGTAGAGGTGGGCGACGGGCAGGTCGGCACAGCCGAGGCTCAACTGGGCGTTATCAACGAGCGACCGGAAGAAGGGCCAGTCCCGGTACATGGTGCCGAGATGGTCCCAGCCCGCCTCCAACCCGTCAGGGTTGCTCCCGACCACCTCCGTGCAAGCCGTCCCAAGGCCGTACCACCCAGGCACGCCGTGGCGGCTCTGGGCCCACGAGAAGACCCACGGGATCGCGCGAAGGTCCTCGACCCGTGCCGAGGCCGACCTCCTCGCGGGGCGAGAGCCGAGCCGAAGTTCCGAGATCGCCTCGATGGGGGTCGCTTCGCGAAAGTACGCGAGGAACGCCCGATCACCATAGACGAGTTGCCGGTACGACCGACGTGACGCGCCTGCCATCGCGTCGACGGTCGCGTGCCACGACGACGAGACGCGATTGATGGCCGTGGGCGCGCGAGCTGCGTCACGCGCCGTGGCCACAAGCACTGCATTGATCGTTTGCTCGAGGTGCCGGTAGGCGATGTCGCGGTTCGCGTAGCGGGCGAACGCAACTTCGCCTTGCTCGGTCAAGCGCAAGCGCCCGCGCAAGGTGCCGGGTGGCTGCCCCATGATCGCGCGGTTGGTCGGACCCCCTCCGCGCCCGAGTGCTCCGCCCCTGCCGTGGAACAGCGTGAGTTCGACCCTTTGCGCCGTGCCGAGCGATGCAAGGGCGCCCTGCGCCAGGTACAGCTCCCAGCTCGAGGCGACGAACCCCCCGTCCTTGTTGCTGTCCGAGTACCCGAGCATCACCTGCTGGTGACTGCCCCAGGCGCGAAGTTGCTGCCGGTAAGGAGGCACGTCGAAGAGGGCCGCCATCAATCTCGGGCATGCGCGCAGGTCGTCAATCGTCTCGAACAGAGGCACGACTTGAAGGCTGCTCGTCGGCGGTCCGCCAAGCAGGCCGGGATCGAACAGGCCGAACTCCTTGGCCAGGACCAGGATCTCGAGCACGTCACTGACGCCCTCGGTCATCGACACGACATACGTGTTGCAGGCCTGGGGGCCGAGCTCTGCCTGCATGCGACGGAGCACGTCGAAGACCGCGAGGACCTCGACGGTCGCGGTTGCGTACGGCGAGGCGCCGCCGGGTCTCCCGCGGCGCTGCAGCGGTCGCGGGTTCATGAGCTCGCGCGAGAGGAGGGCGACGCGACTGGCCTCATCCAGGCTCTCGTATGTCGCCTCGACGCCCGCCACCCGAAGCAGGTCGGCGACCGCCTGGGCATGAACCGCGCTGTGCTGTCGGACGTCCAGCTCGGCGAGGTGAAATCCAAACACGTCGACCCGTCGGCGCGCATCGGCGAGGAGGCCATCGCGCAATCGGGGCAATCCGTCGGTTCCGAGGGCGCCGGCGATTGCGACCAGGTCAGCGGCGAGGTCCGTCGCACTCGTGTAAGCGAGGCGCTCGTCACCTGGTGCCGGCAACGCGACGACGTCGCCATCGCTCCACAACTCTTCGTCGGCATCGTGTGCCCGGAGATCCGACCACGCCTGGTCGATGCCATCCCCAGCGGAAGCTGACCTCAAACGGGCAAGGCGCGCCCCGTTGACGCGCCGCGCGGCCGCGACCCGAGCGATCACCACGCCAAGCTTCTGGCGATACGGCTCGCGCGCGTGGGCCGCGCGCAAGGCGCGAACCAGGTCCGGGAAGCGTGCGGCGTCCTGGTCAAGGCTGGGAAGCAAGGCACTGGGTGTCCCGGGCTCTCGAGGGTTCTTCTCGCTCCCGCGGGTGGCAGACAGGCTCCCCGGCGAGACGCTCAAGTGGCGCTGCAGCGCCCGCAGCGATCGCTCGTACAACCCGAGCGCAACGTCCTTGTGCAACCGGAGCGCATGCTCCGTCACTGCCGCGGTGACCCCGGGATTGCCATCCCGATCGCCCCCGATCCACGAACCGAACCGAATGAACGAGGGCACCGCGACCGCATGCCCCGGCCAGGCCTCCGCAACTGACGCCTCGATGTCGCGATAGAGGCGGGGAACGACGTCCCAGAGCGACGATTCGAAGAAGTAGAGGCCGTTTCGCACCTCGTCGAGCACGGACGGGCGGCGCGCGCGCACCTCCTCCGAGACCCAGAGCGCCGCGACGACCTCGCGGATGGCCACGAGCTGCGCTTCGCGCTCCCGCCTGGTGATGCGAGGCTGGTCGAGCGGCGCGATGAGGGCAGCGAGGTTGCGGAGCTTGTGCAGGATCGTGCGGCGCCGGGCCTCGGTCGGGTGCGCGGTCAGTACCGGTTCGACGCGGGCCCCGGCCAAGATCGCCTCAAACCGTTCCGGGCCGATCCCGGCGTCGCGGATCTCGGCGATGGCCTTGGCGATGCTCTCGGTGCGAGGCGTGTCGCCCGCGGCAAGCTCGCGGAGTCGCAATACTCGCAGCCGATGGCGCTCCTCGGCGAGGTTCACCAGATGGAAGAACGCCGTGAACGCGCGTACGAGGAGGTGCGCCTGTGGCAGGTCGAGCGACGCCGCGCGTTCGAGGAGGGCGTCGCCGGACGCTGCCCACGCGCCAGGCGCTCCATCCGCGTCCTCGATCGCGCCACGAAACGCCCGCGCGAGGACCCGGAACTCCTCCACAAGCTCGAAGCCCTCGTCGCCAGCGATCTCGCGCAGGACGTCGCCCAAGATCGTGGCCAGGACGTTCACGTCCCCGGCAAGTAGGTCGTTCGCGCCGGTCGACTCGCCAGGGCGACCCCGGTCAGACTCGCTCGCGCTCATGGGGGCAGTCTAGCCTCACGGCCATGGTTACCCACGGACGCGCCCACGCTCCGGCGGGCGCCCCCCGGGACGGCCCCCACCCTCAATCCCTCCCCCGCTGCGGCGGGAGAGGGAAGCACCACCCTTAGCTGGTCGGGGCGACGCTCGTACACTGGGTCCATGGCCAATGAAGACTGGCGCGAGGGCGTTCGCTTGACGTCCCTTGCGTCGCGCGCCGGTTGAGCGTCAAAGCTCGCCCCCGGGGCGCTGGCGCACGTGTTGCGCCACCATCGCGCGTCCGCGCACCCCTCGCTAGTTGTCGGGCTTGAGTCGCCGGACGACGCCGCCGTTTGGCGGCTCGACGACAAGCGCGCGCTCGTCCAGACGGTCGATTTCTTCCCCCCCATCGTGGATGACCCCCGCACGTTCGGCGCCATCGCCGCCGCGAATGCGCTGTCGGACGTGTACGCGATGGGCGGGACCCCCTTCCTGGCCTTGGCCATCGCCGCGTTCCCTGACGACCTCCCGATCGAGATCCTCGGCGAGATCCTCCGCGGCGGTGCGGAGGTCGCGGCCTCGGTGGGCGTCGTGGTCGCGGGAGGGCACACCGTGATTGATGCGGAACCCAAGTACGGGCTGTGTGTCACAGGCATGGTCGATCCCGCGCGCGTGTTGACCAAGGGCGCGATCCGGCCGGGCGACCGGCTGTTCATCACGAAACCGGTTGGCACGGGGGTGGTGACGACCGCGATCAAGCGCTCGGTCGCTCCCGATCACGTCGTAGCGACCGCCATCGAGACGATGCTTGAGGTCAACGCGCGAGCGGCGGGGGCAATCGCGACCGTGTCCGAGGTACGCGCCTGCACCGACGTGACGGGTTACGCCCTCGCGGGCCATGCTTCCGAGATGGCGGTAGCGAGTGGCGTCGCGATCAGCATCACGTGGGCGCGCGTTCCGCTGCTTCCCGGGGTCACGGAGCTCGCCGATGCCGGCCACGTCCCCGGCGGGACGCGACGCAACCAGGAGTACTTGATGGTGCCGGAGGGGAACGGCCGACCGGCGCGCTTGACCATCGACGCTTCCCTTGGGGATCGTGCGACCGTGCTCGCGTGTGACCCCCAAACGAGCGGGGGACTGCTGTTCAGTGCCCCGCCAGCGGCGACCAGCCGGATTATCGATGCGTTCGCGCGCGCCGGGGTGCCGGTCTGGGAGATTGGCGAGGCGCGGTCTGGAAGTGGAGTGTCAGTCGTCTAGACGGAACCAGCGCCCCGAGGCCTCATTTGGAGATCAAGTCGACCGTCAGGCGCGGTCGCGGGCTGGCCATCAATCCACCGCAATCCGATGGCCAGGAAGCAGGCGAGATGAAGGCATGCCCCGATTCCCGCGGTGCCGACGTCGCCGGTCGCGCGCGACGCGACCTGCGCTAGGGCGACCCCGACGGCGCCGGCAGCAAGGCTTGTGCCCCAGGTCATCGCTTCCCAACCGGGTCGCCTAGCACCAGCGAGCATGCGCAGGATCGCCGGGACTTGGGACCCTACGCCGATCCCGACGGGAAGCAAGGCGAGCGCCCCGGCCGCAACGCGGGTCTCGAGGGACTGGCCGTGGAGCAGGTGCGCGCCGAGCGAGGCGGCCTCGGCGATCACGAACGGGAGTGCGGCGGCCCCGAGCGCGCCCCAACCGGCAATCGCGCGAACGCCATGCATTGGCGAACGGTTGATCGCAATGGCGGCAAGCACCGCTCCAGTGGCAAGCGCGAGTGCTCCGGCCGCGTTCGTCAGGTCCGCGCGCCCCGCGATGAGCGGGAGCCGCCACAGCAGGACGGACGATGTCAGGCCAGCGCCAATGCCGGCGATTGTGGCGACGGACAGGAACCGCCACGGCACCGGGTCGGCCAGGTCGGGGCGCCGATCAAGCTCGGGGAGCGCGTCCGCGTCGGCCTCGTCGTCGAGGTCGGCAAAGTCCGTCGGGCGCCGAGAGGCGAGCCACGTCGCAAGCACGGACGCCACGCCTAATGCGACAAGCGTCGAGATGATCCCCCAGGGCAATCCCTTTTCCGCCTCGAAAAAGTACGGGCGGTCGTCATGCACGGGTGCGATGTCGAACGGGGCACCAGCTTCCGTGCGCGCGGGCCCGTCCTCGGTTCCGAGGATCGACAGCGCCGATCGCTCCTCCTGGTACGGCAAGAAGAGCGGTGGGAACGGTGCCTGGAGGAGGAACTGCTGGACGCTGCCCGCGACGTCCGCGGGGAACGGCGTGCGTCGCACGAAGATGATCGGCAACGCGATGTCCTCAAGCGTGCCGCCGGCTGTCCCGTCGTTGACCGCAAGCAGGTGCCGGATCGCGTCGGTCGGCGTCAGCGACCCGGCGTCAGACATCGCCTGAAACGCCGTGTTGAACGTGCGCCAGAGTTCGTGCTCGTCGCGCACGCGGATGGCGACCATGCCTTCGGGTTCAAGGTGCGCGAGGTAGTCGCCGATCGCTTCGCGCGTGTAGAGAGTCGCACCGACCGGCCGGCCGGGCTCGGCGGCGGTTCCGGCCGCGGCGAGGGTCAGGATGATGAGGTCGAAGCGATCATCGCTGGCCCGGAGGTATGCGCGCGCCTCCTCTGCGACCAGGTGGACGCGGTCGGAGGCGAGGATGGCCGGGCCTCCCGCGTCAGCGTACGCCTCGGCGACGACCTCGAACGCGCCCGGATGGGGTTCGGCAACCGTCACGGACGTCGCGCCCGATTCGAGCGCGGCTCGTACTTCCTGTCCACCGCCGAGCCCGACGATCAGGACCCGGTCGCCCTTCCCCGGCAAGGTGAAGGGCAGGAGTGAACCATCCGGTCGCATCCTTCCCTGCGGGCCGACCACGCCGACCGGGAATCCGTCGAGGTAGATCCATCGGGCCCCGGATGGGGTCTCGGTGACATCCAGGCGTCCCGCGGAACCCCAACGCATCGCCACGTGCCGTTCAGGGTCGTCGGAGCTGGAGACGCTCTCGAACAGGGACTTTGCTACCGGGATTCGCGACGGGTCAGCGGCGACGTTCGGTTCCGATCCGATGCCAGCTCCCGCACTCCCAAGGCCGAGGAACGCGATCACGGCGGTGGACGTCGCGAGCAGCCCCGGTGCGCTCCGCCATGCCTGCCCTCCCGTCAGACCGAGGACGATCGACGCGGCGCTCGCGCACGTTCCTGCGACCAAGGCAAGCGCCGGTACCCCGAGTCCGTTTGATAGTGCCGGGGCGGTCGAAGCGGCGGCCCCCTGACCCGCGACGAACGCGCCGAGGACGAGGGCGGGCATCCCCATGGATCGACGGAGGGCAACGCCACCAACGATCCCGGTTCCCACGGCGGCGCCGACCCATCCCCCAGTCACCACGAAGCGGTGAACGAGCTGCGGGAGATGGACAACGGGAACCGCGCCGACCGCGAGGCCGAGACTGATGAGAATGGCGCCGAGGGCGAGCAACCATGACTCGCGGCGCGACGTGCCCCCGTAACGGTGGGCAGCGAGTGCGCCTACGGCCATGCCGATGCCGGCCCACGCACCCGGTTGCCACGCGCTAGGGATGAAGGCCACGACCGCGACGATCCGGGACATCGCGGCGCCAAGCCACGCGTAGCCGAGGCCGACGAGAACGGAAGCGACGGCCGCGCCGAAAAGAAGCGTCGCCGTCGCGCCCTGGGACTGGACTTTCAGGTGGCGCGGTGATCCGGCCGTGCTTCCGGGGGAGGCCCACGCCGTCAGTGGCAGTCGTTCAGGCGCAGGCAATCCGCTCAGGAGGCGCCCCAACGGCTTCGGCGCCTCGCTGCCCAGTAGAGGGCCGGCGGGTCGATCTGGGACGCGCCTTGACGGATCCGAGGGCTTTCGGCGCAAGTCCGTGTCGGGCACGACGCAATCATACGAAGGGGTGGCGTGCCCATGTCCCGCAAGGACGGTTCCCCGTGGATCCAAGCCCCAAGAAACACTTCGACTGCCAGCGCACAGCTGGACCATGCCCTCGTACTCCGAAACAGGCAAGTTCCCCCCATGGATCGGTGAGACATGGCGTACGGCGTCTGGCTCCGCTCACTCGGCGACGGGGCCAGATGACTGGCGCTCGTCTCGCGGTTGCACTAGCGCGGTGACCAGAAGCGCCGCGAGGGTCGCACCACTCACGGCGACGATCCGCACGAGCGATTCGGCGAGGCCGTCTGGCCCTGACAGGATCGTGACGGCCTGCGCAATGGCGGCCAGCGGGACGATGATTGCGCCCGCGCGACGGCCCTGGCCGACAAGCCATGTGAGGACGACGCTTGCAAGGGAGAGGCAGAGCGATCCCAGGCCAAAAATCGGGAGGAGGGGTGCCGCCTGCGCGTACACGGGGCCGAACAGGATGCTGACCACGAGATTTGGTGCCATGACGAACGCCAACTCGCCGGAGCCGGCGACGACCGTGGCGAGCGCGAGGCCTGTCCAGAGGGCGCCGCGACCACGCTTGCCGGCACCCGCGTCTCGCGCGACAACCGGGAGGAGGACCGTGGTTATCGCGCCGGTCGCCCAGAAAAGGCTCCTCCCGGCGACCGACAGGACGGCGAACGTGGCGGCGAGGTCGGGGGCGAACTGGTGCTTGACAAGGACGGCGTCGAGCGTGACGAGGGATGTCAGGCCCCCGAATGCGAGGAACGTGGCAACGTCAGAAGCCGTGGTCGACTTGCGCGGTCCGCGTGAGACGTTCGAATCGGCCACTGTCCGCCCAAGGCGCTCGCGCCGAAACGCCCCGAGCACGAACAGGAACGAACCGATGCCGCCTGCGAGCATGGCGACGAGCGCGCCGCGCACGGCGAACCCGACGCTCGCAAGGCCGATTCCCCCCGCGACCTTCGCACCGATGTCGATGATCGCCGCGCCGGCGAGGAGGCCGAACCTCGATCGCCCTTGCGCGAGGCCGCGAAGGAGGGGTTGGACCAGGCCGAGACCGACGACTGGTACGGCCATCCAGACGAGTGATGCGTCGTCGATCTGGAGGAACCCTGCTAGCCAGGGCACCGAGAACGCCCCGAGGGCGACCGCCGAGACGGCGATGCCACCGATGCGAGCGCGGAAGGCGCGCACGACGACGGCGGTCGGGTCGGTCGCGCCCTGCCCGATCGACAGGGCGGTGACCCGGGCGACGACCGCTTGCATCGGGCCAGCCGGGAGACCGGCGACCCCGAGGACCGAGAGCAGAGTGACGAGCGTGGCGTATTCGGCAGGCGACAGCAGGCGCGCCATCGCGATGGTGTACGCGACGCCGAGCGCGCTGGTGACGACCGTGGCACCGAGGACCAGGGTGCCCCCGGCGGCCATGGCGCGTCGGTCGATCAGGGCGACCCGCGCGCCGTCACCACCGAGTCCAACGAGCTTTGCGTCAGTCCGCCGCGAGCTGGGCACGTACGTGGGCACCCCGTGGGTGACTCCTCTCATTCAGATCGTCCGGTTGCGGTTGGCGGCGCGATTATCCGATCAGGAGCGGCCACGACGACGCTTCAGCGTGTGAACGTTACTGGCGTGCCCGGCGTGCGTACCGAGACCGTCGGTCTCCCTCCGCGCGTGCGTCCCCCGTGATAGCGGTGCTGACCGCATTCGCCTGACAAGGGAGGGGCCGAGAGACCCGCTCCCCCTCGCTTCAGAGTGCGGCGCGTGCGGTCATCGACAACCTCGCTGCTAGGCTTCTTCCGCCATGCCACGCATCCTCGTCAGCGATCCCTTGGCCGGACCGGGCCTGGAACTCCTGCAGGCCGGGGCGGACGTCACCGTCGCGCCGGGCCTTGCCGGCGAGGCCCTCCTGGAAGCCGTCCGGGAGCACGACGCGCTGGTCGTCCGGAGCGCCACCAAGGTCACGCGCGAGGTCCTCGAGGCCGGTGCGCGACTGCGGGTGGTCGGGCGGGCCGGTGTCGGTGTCGACAACATCGACGTCGAGGCCGCGACGCGCCGGGGAATCGTCGTCGTCAACTCGGCGGGCGCCTCGACGATCGCGGTGGCCGAGCACGCATTCGCCCTGATGCTTGCCTTGGCGCGAAACGTCGCGCCCGCGAGCGCGTCAGTCGCGCGTGGCGAATGGGTCCCCGGGACCTACGTCGGCACCGAGTTGCACGGCAAGGTCTTGGGCATCGTCGGCCTCGGGCGCATCGGCTCCCAGGTTGCCCGACGCGCGCGCGCCTTCGAGATGCGCGTGGTCACGCACGATCCGTTCGTGTCTCCCGCCCTCGCGGCCGCCTGCGGAGCCGAGCTGGTCGACCTCGATCGTCTGCTCGCTGAGAGCGACATCGTGTCGCTGCACGCGCCGCTGGGGGCATCGACCGGTGGGATGGTCGACGCCTCGGCCCTGTCGCTGATGAAGCGCGGTGCCTGGCTCGTCAACTGCGCGCGCGGCGGTCTGGTCGACGAGGCGGCGCTCGTCGAGCTGTTGGACGCGGGTCACCTTGGCGGGGCGGCGCTCGACGTCTTCGCGCAAGAGCCATTGCCGGCCGCAAGCCCGCTTCGCACCCACCCCCGCGTGCTGTGCACGCCTCACCTTGGAGCGAGCACGCGGGAGGCGCAGGTTGAGGTCGCGACCGACGTGGCGCGCCTCGTGCTCGCCTGCTTGCGTGGGGAGCACGTGGCAGGGGCGGTAAATGCGCCGCTGCGGATCCCCGAGGAGATCGCCTACCTTGAGCCGTACCTGCGCCTTGGCGAGAGGCTCGGCCGCGCGCTGGTGCAGTTGACGGAAGCGCGCCTTGACGCCGTCGAGGTGACATTCCACGGTGAGGTAGCCGACCACGACACCGGGTCCGTGACGGCAGCGGTGATCAAGGGGCTTCTGGCGCCGGTGAGCGAGGAGCGAGTGAACATCATCAACGCGCGCCATGTCGCTCGGAGCCGGGGACTGCACGTGAGCGAACGGAAGGTGGACGCGAGCGACTCGCCGTACGCCAACGTCGTTTCGGTGGAAATGGGGACAGGTGAGGCGCGCCGGAGCATCGCTGGTGCCCTTGTGGGATCCGAGTCACGCTTGGTGCGCCTTGACGGATACGCGGTCGACGTCGTGCCGACCGGGCACGTCCTCGTGACGCGGCACGTCGATCGGCCCGGCATGATCGGGCGGGTGGGCACGATTCTCGGCGAGGGTGACGTGAACATTTCGGCGATGCAGGTTGGTCGCCGGGAGCAGCGCGGCGAGGCGGTGATGGTGATGACCCTCGACGAGCCGGTGACGCGCGAGGTGGTAGCGCGCCTTGCCTCGATCGAAGGAATCCTGTCCGTGAAGCAGGTGACGCTTTAGCGCTGGCGAATCGGACCGGGGGCCGTCCCTGCCCGCCGGGGTGGTGGTGGCGTGGAGGGCGGCCGGGGGGGGCGGCGGGATCGCCCTCCGGTGAACTCGATCACGCGACTGGAGAAAGGTTGGACCCCACCAGGGCACGGCGGGCAGGGATGCCCGCGGACCAGGAGGACGGCCACCACGTCCGCGCGACTGGAGACGGGATGGACTCCCACCGGGGCACGGTAGTTGGTGCGACACCAAGGCGCCGGAGCGGGCGAGACGCCCGCGGTCCCGGCACGGCGGTCGGTGCGACACCAAGGCGCCGACGCTCCCTCCCGTCCGGCACTCCCGGTCGGCTGACCCGAGGCCCGAGGGGAAACACGAAGGCCGACCTCACGGCCGGCCTCCACCTGCGTCGTGCCGGAGTCAGGCTACGCGGTTGCAACCACCTGGATGTTGAATCGCTTCATCAAGCGGCTCTTGCGACGGGCGGCATTGTTGCGATGCAACACGCCCTTGCGGACGGCAACGTCCAGCTCGCGCACGGCCGCGCGTACGGCTTCCTGCGTGTCATCGACCGGCGTGTCGGTCGCAATGGCAGCGCGCGCCTTCGAGACGTACGTCTTTACCTTGGACCGGACCGTCCGATTACGGAGGCGACGCTTCTCTTGGCGCTCGAAGCGCTTGCGGTCAGATTTCTTGGCTTTCGGCATGACAAACCTTGCTTTTCGCGGTGAATGACGGGCAAGTATACCGTCAGGCCCGAAGCCACCGCACGAGGGCAAGCGACACGTTGCCTTCGATGGCGGCGGCAACGATCAGGAGCGCGGCCGAGAGGATTAGCACGTACGCGGCTTCGGCGGCCGTCTCCCGCCACTCGACGAGGCGTCGTCCATTGGCTGCGGGCAGCAGCCACGACAGTCCGAGCTTCATGCCCCACGCCGACGCGAGCCAGAGGGCGGGCAACTCGAAGACGGCGTGCGGCGCGATCCCCGCGAACATCACCTCCGACCGCACTCGTCCACGACCGAAGTCACCTTCGAGACCAGCCATTACGCCGAGGACCGCGCCGTTGGCGAACGTTTCGATGGCCGGGACAAGACCGGCGAAACTTCCAAGCGCGACGAACTGCGTTACCGCGGACGCGTTATTCCGGAAGATCAGCCACGTTCGGTCGAACGGGTCCCCCGACTTG
>CAMBEO010000026.1 GCA_945865725.1 Thermoflexus hugenholtzii JAD2
CATCTGGTAGCCGTCCGGAGTCCTTGCCCTTGGGTGATCGCCCCACGGCGGCAGGGCGGGCAAGGATGCCCGCGGACCACGGCTCGCGCCGGAAAACGGGGCGGGTCGCCGACCGGATCGAGCGACGCCAGGGCTAGGAGCCCGTCCGATAATCGCAGGGACGGTACAGGACGTCCGTCCGGGTCCCAGGGCGCGTGCGCCTCGGGGCTCCTGGTCCGCGGGCATCCCTGCCAGCCGGGGCGGGGGGAGCGAAGGCCGTTCCCGGTTCGCCATCTGGTAGCCGTCCGGAGTCCTTGCCCTTGGGTGATCGCCCCACGGCGGCAGGGCGGGCAAGGATGCCCGCGGACCACGGCTCGCGCCGGAAAACGGGGCGGGTCGCCGACCGGATCGATCGACGCCGGGGCTAGTACGACCGGCCGACGAGGACGCGACGCGTGGCGGGATTGCCGCACCACCCGCACGGGCCATGGTCCTCCGGGATCGGGCGGAACTCGTCGCCGTGCTTCTCGAACGGGAAGCACCGGATCGTCCCGCGCGACTGCGCCTGCATGTCGGCGGCGCACTCGCGATCCTCGCACCAGCGGGTGAAGGCGTACCCCTTCAGAACCGACTCGGTGATGCCCGCGCGGTCGTCGACCGTGAACGTGCGCGCCTCGCGCATCTGGTGGGCACGCGCGCGCAGGTTCAACTGCACGGCATCCAGCAACGCCTGCACGGCGGCAACCGCGCCGGACATGGGAATGGGCGCCTTCTCCCCGGTGTCGCGCCGCGCCGCCATCGCCTGCCCGGCCGCCACGTCGCGCGGGCCGACCTCCAGGCGCAACGGCGCGCCCCGGCGTTCCCAGTGGAAGTACTTGGCCCCCGGGCGCAGGCCCGGACGGTCATCGACGGTGACGCGGATGCCCGCGCCTGACAGGTCGCGACGCAGGTCGGACACCGCCGCCTCGACCGCGCGCGTGCTGACATCGTCGCGTCCGGGAACCGGCACGATCGCCACCTGGACCGGCGCCACCGCCGGTGGGAAGACGGCACCGCGGTCGTCGCCGTGGACCATCAGGACGCCACCGATGGTACGCGTGCTCATCCCCCAAGACGTGGCGTAGACGGGGTGAGACTGACCGTCCTCTCCCTGGTACGACACATCGAAGGCGCGTGCGAAGGTGTCCCCAAGGTCATGCGACGTGCCGGTCTGGAGGGCGCGACCGTCCTGCATCATCGGCTCGAGGGTGAAGGTCGCCACCGCGCCCGGGAAGCGCTCGTGCGGGGGCTTCTCCCCGGCGACCGGCCCGAGACCGAGACACTCCTCGAGGAAGTCGTAGTAGATGACGTGGTTCTCGAGGGTGTAGCGGCGCGCCTCCTCGGCGGTCGCGTGCGCCGTGTGCCCCTCCTGCCACAGGAACTCTGCCGTGCGCAGGAAGGCACGCGGGCGCTTCTCCCACCGCATGACGTTGCACCACTGGTTCAGCAGCAGCGGCAGGTCGCGGTGGCTCCGGATCCACTTGCGGAAGGTCGACCAGATCACGGTCTCGGAGGTGGGGCGCACGACGAGCGGTTCCTCGAGGGCCTCGCCACCGCCATGCGTCACGACCGCCAGTTCCGGGGCGAACCCCTCGACGTGTTCCGCCTCCTTCATGATGAAGCTCATCGGGATGAGGAGGGGGAAGTAGGCGTTCTGCACCCCGTGGCGCTTGAAGCGCGCGTCGAGGTCGCGTTGGATCGACTCCCAGATGAAGTACCCGTTGGGGCGAAGGATGTAGCACCCGCGCACTGGCGCCTGGTCGACCAGTTCCGCCGCGGCGATGATGTCCTGGTACCACTGGGCGAAGTCGGTGGCGCGAGGCACGATCGGCCCGTCGTTGGTCGTGCGCTCCTGCCCGATCTGTTCGGTCTGGTCAAGCATGGCGCAAGTATACCCCCGCCATCTGGGGCGCCCCGCGGTCAGGCACGTGCGAGTCGCGGTAGGCTTGTGGTGACATGGCGCTTCCGCCTATGCCTTCCGGGCATGCAACACGCCTCGCGCACGGCTATCGCGTCGGCCGCGACGCCGTCGGGCGGCGCTACGGTGCCCTGCGCGCCACGTCGTGGGGTCGCGCCATCATCGACCGGGCCCAAGTCGTCCTTGGCCTTGTCGGCATCATGTGGGTCATCGAGGTTGTCGACACCGTCCTGCTTGTCCGGTCCCTGAACGGCATCGGCATCCATCCGCGCGACCTTGGCCTCGCGTGGCAAGTGCCCCTTGCGCCCTTCCTGCACGGGGGCTTCCGGCACCTGTTATCGAATACCGGTCCTCTCCTGTGGCTTGGCGCGATGGTGTCGCTCTGGGGCGCCTCGGAACTCCTCCTCGTGACCGCCGGCGTGACCATCATCGGCGGCGCCGGCACGTGGTTGATCGGTCGCGAGGCCATCCACCAAGGGGGAAGCCTCCTTGCCCTCGGCTACCTTGGCTACCTCGTCGCCCGGGGCATCGTCGAACGGCGTGCCCTCGCCATCGCGCTTGCCCTCCTGACGGTGTCCTGGTACGGCTACGCCGTGTGGGGAATCCTCCCGGGGACGCCGCACGTCTCGTGGGAGTCGCACTTGTCGGGAATGCTTGCAGGGGCCGCGATGGGCTACCTGCGTGCCCGAAAGGCCCGGGCGTAGGCGCGCAGGGGCGCGTCGATGCCTTTACCCGCCCGCCAACGCGGCGCGTGCAAGGGTCACAAGGGCCACGTCATCCATCGGCGGGTGGTGCAGGCCCGCGCGCACGTCGCGGTAGTGGCGTTGCACGGGGTGCGACCGCGCCAGGCCGGCACCGCCGACGACGCGCATCGCCAGGTCCGCCACCGTCACGGCCTGGTTCGTGGCCACGTACTTCGCGACGGCAAGCACCGGCGCGAAGTCCGGGCGATCGGCCGGGGAGGCCGCGTCCCACGCCTCGGCGGCACCGAACAGCGTCGCCTCGGCCTGTGCGAGGTGCACCTCGATCTCCCCGAGGATGCGTTGCACCGTCGGCAACGACCCGATAGCGGCGCCCCCAAGCGGTTCCGGCCGGCGGTCGCGCGCGAAGGCCACCGCGGCATCGCGGGCCGCGCGAGCGACCCCGAGATACACCGACGGCACGAGCAACGCCCACCCGGCGCCCGACGTCGCCGGGGGTGGACCGGCCACGTCCGCTGCGGGCGCACCACTGGCGCGAGGCGCAAACGGCCTCGCAGATATGACCGCGTCGGCCGGAAGTCGGACGTGATCGAGGACGAGGTCGTGCGACCCCGACGCGCGCATCCCCATCGCATCCCACGTCTCGATGATCGACAGACCTGGCGGGTCATCGAAGGTGCGACCGTCCCGCAGCGGGCCGCGATCAACGAGGGCCTGCACCATCCGGGCACCATCTTCATCGCCAAGCGGCGCCTCGAGGGTGGCGCTGACCACCACGAAGCGCAAGAGGGGCGCGCCCGTGGTGTAGGTCTTGCGCCCGGTGACCTCGACCTCCCCCGACAGGAGGATGCGGGCGCGAGTCGATGGGCGCCCACCGCGCGAGGGACTGCCGATCTCCGGTTCGGTGGCGGCCGAGTTGACGAGGACGCCTTCGCGCAGGACCGCCGCGGCGACGCGCCCGTACCGCGCGGCGTCCCATCCGCCGGCCTCGGAGGTGTCGCCGTCGATGATCGCGTGGCCGACGCGCCCGAGGAAGAGGAGGTGCATCGCGACAGCGAGGGCGGTACTCGCGTCGCCTTGGCCGAGGATCGCCTGCAGGCGACAGAGGGGCGCGATCGCGTCGCCGACACCGCCAAAGGCGCGCGGGATCGACCGGCCGAGGTACCCGGCGTCGTGCAGCGCCCGGTAGTTGGCGACGGGGAAGGTGCCGTCGCGGTCGTGCGCCTCGGCCGTCGCGGCAAATCTCGCGGCCAGTGCCCGGACGACGTCGCTGCCGGGGATCGTGCCAACCGGGTCCGGCCACCTCATCGAAGGCCGCGAGTATAGTCGGCGCCGGCGTCCGGGCCGGTCGGCCAGGTCGCCCCCGGAGAGAGGACCGCCCCATGAAGATCGCCCGCGTCGAGACCTCCTTCCTGCGCAACGTGCCGACGCCGCGCGCCCTGAGTTTCGCGTGGGACCCCGGCGAGGTGACCCGGTCGACCTCCTTTACCGTGATCAAGGTCCATTCGGACGATGGACTGGTCGGCTTCGGGCATAGCTACGCGCCCGACCAGGTGGCCGCCGCCGGCGCGCGCCTCGTCGGCACCGACGCCTTCGCGACGGAGCAGCACGCACGGGTCATCCGCAAGTTCAATCGCGCATGGGGCCTCGAGACGGCCATCTGGGACCTCATCGGCAAGGCATGCGGACAACCGCTGTACAAGCTCTGGGGCGGGTACACCGACCGCATCCGGGGCTACGCCTCGACGATTGAGGTGGGCCGTCCGGAGGAACGGGCGCAGGACACCCTCGGGTTCATCGAGGAGGGGTTCCGGGCGATCAAGTTGCGCCTGCACAACGACACGCTTGCCGAGGACATCGCCCTTGCCAAGGCGGTCGCCGACGCCGCGAACGGGCGCATGGACCTGATGGCGGACGGCAACCAGGCGCAGACCCCCGTCACGCCGTCATCGCAGTCGGGCGTGATCTGGGACCTGAAGCGCGCCCGGTACACCGCCCGCGCCCTCGAGGAGATGGGCTACGTCTGGCTAGAGGAACCCCTCTCCCGCTACGACTACGACGGCCTCGAGTCCCTGAACTCGAGCGTCGGCATCGCCATCGCGGGGGGCGAGAACAACGCCTACTTCCACGAGTTCCGGACCTTGCTTGACCGGAACTGCTACGACATCTTGCAGCCGGACGCGCTCGTCTCGGAGGGGATTGGGCAGTTGCGCAAGATCGCGGCCCTTGCGGAGGTGCGCGCCAAACTGTGCGTCCCCCACCACGGGGGCGGCGGCATCTGCACCTACGCCCACCTCCATTTCTCGGCGGGCGTGCCGAACTCGCCGTGGGTCGAGATCATGCGCGACAAGCCGGGCGAGTTCCCGTGGCCCGCCGCCTTCGCGCCGTCCGTGCCGATCATGGTCGACAAGGAGGGCGACGTGCCCCTGCCGACCGGCCCGGGCCTCGGCATCGAACTCGACGAGGACTTCATCCGCAAGTACGCGGCGTAGCTCCCGCCGGCAGGGGTGCCCGGGGGTCGGAGCGACACCCGGGCGGCGGACCGCGCGATCCCGTGCCACGCGCGTTGTCGGTGCGCGGGCATCCTGCCCGCTCCGGAATCGTGGCACGTCACGGACGACGGCGTGTCTGCGACCGTGTCGGGGGCAGGCCCGAGTGCCGATCCCACCATGGCCCGTGAACCGGCGCGACACCACGGCGTCGGAGCGGGCAAAGATGCCCGCGCACCCAGTACGCCCGCCCGGGGGGCGGCGCGACACCCGCGTCGGCGGGCGGTACCACGAACCCACCGGGAGGTACCATGGCGCAAAATAGACCCGAACGTACCCGAACCGCATCGGCCGAGACTGGCACGCGGGCGGGGACGCCGACGGAGGGGGCACCCATGGCCGACATGAGCGTCATCACTTGCGACCTCGAGGGGCGAATCGAGACCTTTAACGAGGGCGCCTCGCGGATCTTCGGCTACGCCCCGGACGAGGTGATCGGGCGCAAGCGCGTCTCGCTCTTCTCGCCCGGCCTGACCGTCCTGGAACACGTGCCCACCTGGCTCGCCCTCGCCGTCAAGCACGGCGAGTTCGAGTCAAAGACGGTCTTCGTGCGCAAGGACGGCACCCGCTTCCCGGCGCAGATCAAGATCACGCCGACCTTCCGCAAGGGCGAGCAGATCGGCTACTGCGGGGTCACGCACCCGTTGCCCCCGGAGGCGATGGCCGAGGCCACGCCACCCATCGCCCTCGCGACCCGGATCTTCGCAGGCCTCGTGATCACCCGCGCACCGTTCCTCACCGCGTCGCTGATCCCGGTCCTCATCGCCACCGCCTTTGCCAGTGGCATCGGCGAGGCATGGTCGTGGGTCGACTTCGGCGCGGCGTTCCTCGGGACGGCCCTCCTGCACCTTGCCGCGAACACGTTCAACGACTACTTCGACTGGACCTCGGGCACGGACCAGGGGAACAACGACTACTTCCTGCCGTTCAGTGGCGGCAGCCGGTCGATCGAACTCGGCCTGATCACCGAACGCGGCCTCTGGTGGCTGGCGTGGGCGTTGCTTGCCGGCGCCACGGCGTGCGGCGGGTGGCTGGCGTGGGAACGCGGGTGGCCGATCCTCGGGTACGGCATCGCCGGCGCCCTCGGAGGCTTCTTCTACACCGCCCCACCCCTGCGCCTCGTCGCGCGCCGGGGATTGGGCGAACTCCTCATCGGCGTCTGCTTCGGCCCGATCATCACTGGCGGGACCTATACCTCCCTCACCGGCGACATCACCATCGAATCGCTGTTGATCGGCATACCGACCGGCCTCCTCACCACCGCAATCCTGTGGATCAACGAGTTCCCGGACGCCGAGAGCGACGCGCGCACCGGCAAGAACCACCTGGTCGTCACCCTTGGCAAGGCGACCGCGCGGTGGGGCTACTTGGGCCTGCTTGTCGGCGCGTTCGCGATACTCCTCGCCCTCGTCGCCACCGGCATCGCCCCGGCCGCCGGCGTTGTCGCCGTCCTCGCCGCGCCCTTCGCCTGGCAGGCGACGCGCACCCTCTTCCGCGAGTACGAGACCCGCTCCCTCGTCAAGGGGAACCAGGGCACCATCATCCTGCAGGCCACCTTCGGCATCCTGATGGCGGTCGGCATGGGCGCCTCGACCCTCTGGTAGTCGTCGGCCCCTACCGCGGCGCCGCGGCGCGTGGACACCCCTCGCCCGCGGCGCGCGACCGTTCCCGCAATGGATGCAGGCGACCCGCACGACCTGGAACGCGTCGGGAAGGCGCGGGACGAGGTTCCTTCCGCCGTGCCCACGCACGACCGGGCGATGCGCGAGGTGCGCGCAGGCGAGAAGGTGTCCCACTGGATGTGGTTCACCTACCCGCAACTGCGCGCCCTCGGACGCAGCGCGACGGCGCGCCACTTCGGCATTGCCGACCTCGCCGAGGCCCGTGCCTACTGGGCGCACCGGCCGGAAACGAACGACGCCGGCCTCGCGATTGCGAGACCGGCGCCGGATGGCCAGGGAACGGGCGGGACGTGCTACGCGGCGCGGGCGATCTCGTGACGCGCGTCAACCTCGGCACGCACCGCCGCGACCAGGTGCGCCATGCGAACCTCCGGCGCACCCTCGGTGAAGGCGCGGTCGGCCGCGTCGTCCAGGAGGCGCGCCACCGGGGCGGTCGCGTCGAGGGTCGTCGCCCCATCGTCAAGCGCCGACGCCACGCCGCGCAGGGCGCGCCCGAGGTGGGTCGGCCTGACGCGGGTCTCGCCATCGGCCGACGCCTGGCCCGAAGCGCGGCGCAACACCGCGACAAGACCCGGCGCGAACGGCAACGCCTCCGGGATCGGTGCCCCGCAAGCGGGGGTGTCCTGCCAGGCCAGGAACGCGTCGATGTCCGCCTGATGCAACGCCGCATCAAGTGCCTCCTCGACTCGCCGGGCGACCGCGGGGTCGCGCCACGCCAAGCCGGCAGGGACGCGCCTCGTCGTCGAGGTGGTCATCGTCGTGTTCCTTCGCAGTCCGGGTGCCTTCGGTCGGGGTGCTGCCTCGTTGCCGCACCGCGTTCCGTCCCCCTTGATGGTTTCCGGTCACGGGCGTACGGCGCCGTTACCGGCGACCCCCTGTTACGCCGTTGACCCGCCCCGGCACACCCGTCACGGAACCGAAACGCGCCGGCTAGAACGGGAAGGGGAAGGACTCGTCGCTGGGTTCGTCGTCGGCACCCGTGACGTCGTCCGGCACGCCGTCTCCTCCCCCTGCCTTCTCGTCCGCCTTCCTGGACGCCTCGTCCCTTTCCCGGTGCGCGTTGATCGCCTCCAGGGTGGTCATGTTCCCTGTCAGGATCGTCCACACCTCCGGGAGGAAGTGCTGCACTTGACCGAGGAATCGCAGGAGGAATCCGGCGTACTCCGGGGTCATCTCGGACGTACACGGCACCACCCAGTCCAGCGTCAGGTCGCCGTCGTTCGGGTCAAGGAACAGGTGTCCACCGTCGATCCACCGGCCATTGACGTAGTTGATGAACCGGTTGGCCTCTTCGATCCGCGCCGGGACGAGCGCCATGACCGGGATGTCATGTTCGCGCAACGACACGTAGGCACGGAAGCGAAGCAGGCGCGCCCCCGGCCATTCGGCCGCGCGGATCGAGACCCAGTACGGCGAGTTCTCGCCCTGGAAGCTGGAGCGGATCCGGCCGTCCTCCTCGTCCAGGTCGTAGCGGAAGCCAAGGGCATCAAGGCAGCCGGCAAGTTGTGCCAGGGTTTCGTTGGCCATGGGGTTCCCTCCTTCGGGGCGGGCACGCGACGCTTCCCGCGGTAGTGGCCGCGCCTCGACGGCGCGACCGGACGACCTACGTCAGCTGCGCCTTGTCGCGCACGTCTGCCAACCGCCGCGCATCGATGCCCCAGGCAGCCATGACGCGCCCGACCGCATTGCAAAGGTCGGCCGCCGTGATGTCGGCGCCACCACGCGACCGCGCGACGCGCCCGGCCTCGTCGAGAACCTGCTTGGCAAGCGGCGTCAGGCGTGGCGCCTCCAGTGCTGGGGAGGCATGGTCCGAGGGGGCGCCGCCCAGGACGTCAAGCAGGTCCTTGCCGGAGACCAGCAGGGGTGTCCGCTCCTCGCAGGGCACCGACGTGCGCCTCGCGGCCGCCCGTCGCGCCGCCGCGACCAGCACCTGCCTCGCATCCTCGGCACACGGATGTGGCATCGATTTCCCATCGTCCATCGCGTGACCTCCCGTCCGTGCACGGCACCGTCGCCGCGCCTGCATCCAATCAGGTGCGCCACGACCTGCCCGCGTGACACCGCCACGCCGGCCGGTCGCGACGCCCCACGTTCGCGACGCCCCACGTTCGCGACGCCCCACGTTCGCGACGCCTAGTTCGACCGGTCGGCCACCACCAGTTGGAGGCGCTTCTGCTCCGCGATCGCACGCAGGCCCGACGCGCCGTCGAAGATCGCCTCAAGGTCGCCGTGCGCGTGCGAGAAGGCGAAGATCAGCCGCAGGATCGACGCCGTCACCGTGTCCGGGTCAACCTCCTTGGCCTGCACCACGCCGCGCAAGGCGACGTCCACGGCGATCAAGCAGTCGATCGCCTCCGCCACGGCCGAGGCCTGGGCATCGGTGATGCGCGTGGTCCGGTAGTCGATCATCGCCGTCCCTCCCCGTCGCGGACAGGCCGACCGCATCGCCGACCCTTCATGGTTGATACGTCCGGCGCGCCGGGTATGTGAGCGACCGTCATCGGCCGCTGCCCGTCGCCGCGCGCGGCCAAGGTCGCCCCGCTTGCCGGGTCGGACCCGAGACGCCGCGCCGTTCCCGTCCGCATCGCCGCTCCCCCTCGCCGGCAGCGCACGAGGCCCCGGCATGGGGATAGGTGCCGCTCGGGCGCCTGCTGTGACGGCATCCCCGGTACGCGGCGATTCACCGCCCGGGCGACCCATTCATGGGCCGACCGGGGACGGCGGGAGGGGGGCGGGACGGGACCGCGGAACGGCGGGAGAGGCTGGGGCGGGGACCCCGCCTACGCGAGGCTGGCCACTTCCACGGCGGCGCCAATCTCGGCGCTCTTCCACGCCGCCTCGGTCAACTGCATCACCCGCAGGCCGCACTCGGCCGGCGCCAGGTTCGCCGTCCGTCCCCGGATCACGTCGACGAAATGCTGGTCGGGCGTCGTCCCTTCAGGCAACGGGCCCATGTCCGCCGGTTCGCTCTCGCCGATCCGGCGCAACTCGACGACCGGTTCGAACCCCGGTTGCCCCATCATCCGGTAGTAGATCGCGCCCGTGCTGCCGTAGATCGTGACGTCCTCCCAGACGGAGGCGCCGATCCCGGGGGCGTTCCCCACGATGCTCAAGCTCGCCTGCGCACCACTCGTGAACCGCACCGTCACCGCCGAGTTGATGTCCACGCCCGCGTCGAACGCCTGTTGCGCCGCGTAGACGTGCGCCGGTTCGAGACCGGTGACGTGCAGGAGGATGTCGACGAGGTGGCTGCCGCTGTCGTTGATCTGCCCGCCCCCGGAGAGGTGCGCCTGCACGCGCCACGGCACCGTGCCCGCCGCGATGCGGCGCCGCATGCCGTTTAGCCACATTTGATTTTGCAACGCAACGACCATCTCGACGTCACCGATACGCCCGGTATCGATCAGTTCCTTGATCTTGAGGTACGGCGCCTGGGTGTGCCGCTGGTACGAGACCATGACGACCTTGCCGCTGGCGTCACGCGCGCGGATGACCTCATGGGCCTCCCGCACCGAGTTCACGAGAGGCTTCTCGACGAGGACGTGCGCCCCCGACTCGAGGGCGTCGATCGTTTGCCGGCAATGGAAGGCGTGGGGCGTGCTGATGATGACCGCCTCCGGTGCCACCTCCCGCAACAGCTCCTCGTGCGTCGCGAACGTCGGGATCCCAGCGAGTGCCGGATAGCGGTCGCGCACGCGGTCGTGCATCTCGGTCACCGGGTCGCACCCGCCGACGATCTCGACCTCGGGCATCTGGACGAGGCGCCCGACATGGCTCAACATGTTGTTGCCGAGGCCGATCAGGCCTACCCGAACGCGTGCTTCGCCCATCGTGCCGCTCCCTTCCCCCATCAAGCGGCCGATGCCGCCAGGATTACCTTGCTATTTCTTGACCGCGCACTTGCGCGACACGTCGCGCTTGTACACATCGAGTCAATACGAATCACAGAACGCATGCTGGTGCGTCCCGTGCTTGAACCGGAACGGGGTCTTGGTGCGGTTGATCCGGGTGCCGCACTCGTCGCACTTGTTGCCGGGCATGGCATGGCTCCCCAGGGCCAAGGGTAGTCGAGCGGCACCACGCCCGGCCACGTGGCGCGCGGCCGGGTCACGCGCGCGAAGTCTGGCCCGGCCCCGCGACCGGGCGCCGTGGCGGGACGTTTCGGTCGTGTGGCCACCGGGAACGCCCCGGGGCACGTGGTACGCTGCCCGAGGCCTCTCCCGGGCGCCGTCCCCGAGGACCTGCCCAGGAACCTGCCCGGTGAAACTCTCCGTCCTGATCCCGGTCTACAACGAGCAGACCTCCGTCGAGACGATCGTGCGGCGGGTCACCTCCATGGACCTTGCGCCGGTCGGGTCGCCGGTCGACCTGGAGTTGATCGCCGTCGACGACTGCTCGACCGACGGGACCCCGGCAATCCTCGGCCGCTTGCACGGCGCGCCGGCCGAGGCGCCCGGATCGGGGCCGCACCCGGCCCGCGTGGATGGGCCGGAGACGGTCGGCGCCCTGCGCGTGATCCGGCACCCGGCCAACCGAGGCAAGGGCGCCGCCATCCAGACCGCGCTCACCGCCGCCACCGGCGACTACGTCATCATCCAGGACGCCGATTTCGAGTACGACCCGGCCGACATCCCGCGCCTCCTCGCCCCCGTCATAGCCGGCACGGCGACGGTCGTCTACGGGTCGCGCCCCCTCGACGGCTCCGGCGGGCGGTGGCTCCTGGACTTCGGCAACCGCGCCCTGACGTGGCTGACGAACCTCCTGTACGGCACGCGCCTGCACGACATGGAGACCTGCTACAAGCTCGTCCCCACGGCGCTGCTGCGGTCCTTCATCCTCGAGTGCCATCGCTTCGACATGGAACCCGAGATCACGGCGAAGGTCGTGCGAAGCGGCCACCGCATCGTCGAGGTGCCGATCGGGTACCGGCCGCGCACGGGCGGCAAGAAGTTGAGCGCGCGGCGTGACGGCCTGCCGGCCCTGCAGGCGCTCCTGCGCTACCGCGACTGGCGCCCCGCCGTGGCGACCGCGTCGACCGCTGCCGTCACGGGCACCGCACCCGTCCGCGGGTAGCCCGGCCCTAGGAGCCTGTCCGACATTTCGGCGGTCGGTGGGGACGGTCGGCGACAAGCCCCGACGTCCGGGGCGAGCCGGGGTCCGCGGACCAGAAACCCCGAGGCGCTCGCGCCCCCGTCCGGGGCGGATGCCCTGCCACGTATTTGCGAGTTTCGGACAGGCTCCTAGCCCGCCGCCCGCGCCGAATCCCGGCGCGGCACCGTCACCAGTGCCGCGCCGGAACCCGCCCCCCGGGGGGCGAAAACCGTTACGTGGTCCCCGCCACGCGCGCCCGCATCGCCTCGTACTCGGCATCGCTGACCGCGCCCATCGCGCGCAACGCGTCGAGGTGGTCGAGGCCGCTCGCCGTCGCGCCATCAACCGGATGATCGATGTGCACGACCTCCGGTGCGACGCTCGTGCCCGACTCCTCCGACCCGAACAGCGATGACATCAGGGCACGCCCGATCACGCTGGTCAGGATGCCGAACAAGGCCAGGCCCGCGATCATCGTCGTGGCACCGATGACCCGGCCGGGGAAGGTCTGCGGGAACATGTCGCCGTACCCCACCGTGCAAAGGGTCACGATCCCCCACCACATCGACGTCGGGATGTCGATGAACATCGTCGTCGACGCCTCGTCGAGCGGGTCGAACTCCACGTTCCAGACCAGCGTCGAGGAGATCACCAGGACCGTGAAGAGCGCGATCAGGTAGATCTGCAGGTCCGCCCAGAACGACGTCGCGCCCCCGCTCAGCGTCTTCCGCATGTTCCGCGTCGCCGCCTTGGCGAGCTTGAGGGTGCGCAACATCCGCAGGACTCGCAGCATGCGCATGACCTTGAAGAGGAGCCCCGTCCCGACCTCCACTTCGATGCCGATGACCTGCAGGAGGGTGATGCCCAGGATGACGTACGTCGGGAGGATGGCCAGGAGGTCGACCAGGCCCCAGACGCTGAGGACGTAGCCCGACTTGCGCGGTGCCATCCGGTAGTTGGCGATGAACTCGAAGGTGAAGACCAGCACCATCGCGGTCTCGACCGCCTCGATCACCGGTTGGTACGCCTCGTTGATCCAGGCGACGGAGTCGAGGACAACCATGACGACCGACAGGAGGATGGCGACGGTCAACGCGACGTGGAACGGCTGGTAGAGGGGCGACGCGTGATTGATGAACCCGGCGTGGACGAGGCGGTCGAACCAGTTCGAGTCCGGTCGCAGGACCAGGCCCGAATGGTCCGAGTCATCCTCGGTGGTGGCCGCGACGAGGCGGTCGGCAACGTCATGTGCCGAGGCGGCGACGTCGCTCAGGTGGACGCCGCGAGCGACGAGGCCCTGTTCGAGGATGCCCATGTCCGCCGGGTCAGCGGGTGCCCGCGCCGGGGCCTGGTTGCTGATCAGCGCCATGACGTCGAGGCCGGCGGGCAGGCGCGACCCGACGACGAAGACCTTGGGCCGCGCCGCGCGCCCCTCGTCGCCAGAGCGACCGAACAGGGAGGTCATCAAGGCGCGGCCCACGACGCTCGTCAGCAGCGAGAACAAGGCGAGACCCGCCAGCATCGTCGCCCCGCCCACGATCCGCCCGGCGCCCGTCACCGGGAACATGTCACCGTACCCGGTCGTCGTGAGCGTCACCAGCGACCACCAGTACGCCTTCGGCACACTCGTGAAGGTGTAGACCGGGACGCTCCACCCCTTCCCGGCCCGCTCGGCGTAGATCGCGACCATCTCGTCCGCTGCCCACTCGGGCTTGGCCGTCCCCTTCTCCTCCGCTTCCGACAGGGCCGCCAGCGCCTCCGAGGTCAACTCCGGCACCCCGGGGGTCACGCCCTCGGCGAGGTGGATCATCGAGGAACTGATCGAGACGACGGTGAAGAGGCAGATCCCGTAGATCTGCAGGTCCGCGGCAATGGTGTTGCGCCGCTTCGCGGCGCCAGCCGCCGACTTGGCCGCCCGGTCGGCGGCAATCTTCAGCAGCTTGAGGACGCGCAGGGTCCGCATCACCCGCAGCGTGCGCAGGAGGCGCAGGAAGCCCCCACCCGCGGCGTTCCCGAGGACCAGCTCGATGTACGTCGGCGCGATCGCCGCCAGGTCGATGAGGCCCCAAGTGGAGAAGACGTAGGCGCGCCGGTCCTGGCGCACCCACAGGTTGCCCAGGTACTCCAGCGTGAACACCACCAGGAGGATCGTGTCGATCGCGACGAACAGGTCGTGGAAGTCATCGACCAGCGGGTGCAGCGTCTCGAGGGCCATGATGACGACGCTGGTGAGGATGGCGACGAGAAGGGCAGTGACGACGTAGCCGTACGTGCGCGAGTCCGGGCGGAGGAGGGCGTCCTCGACGAGGCCCTTCAGTCCGGGCGAACGGTGGTCCTCCACGCCCAGCAGGTCGCCATCGTCGCTGATGTCCTCCAGCACCTCGTTCGAGATGGCTCCATCGCGGGTGGCAGGCGGCGGCTCGACAGGCGCGGGACGTTGGACCATGTCGCGTCTCCTCGGGAGGCGGCGGCTCGTGACAGTCGCGAGGCCCGCGCGCGGCCGCAGGGCGTCGTCCAAGGGAACGCGCCGCCGGCACGGACTCGCTCGCGGCGCAGCGTATCGCGCCGCGCTGGTCCGTGCCGGATTGGCAGTTGCGCGCCCGCGGCAACCCGTCGGACACCGGTGCCCGGCCGGTGACGGGCGGCGTGCGACGCGACCTACGCGCGCGGCGGCGCGAACGCGAGGGGGTGCAACAGCCCGAGGACGTCCTCGCGGCGAACCCGGACGCCCACCACCGACCCGACCGGCGTCCCCGGCAAGACCCAGGCGGCAAGGTGCCCTGCCTGCACCAGTTGCCACAGGTAGTCCGGTGCCACGAGCACCTCGGCGGCGGCGGCCTCGAGGGTGAGGACGCCCCCGGCGAAGCGTTCCACGTTCACGACGTGGATCCCGGACGGCGATGGCGCATGCGGGATCGGCAAGGCGGGGACCTCGCGCGCCGCCCGGCGGGTGGCGGGGGAAGGCCATCGCACCGGCGCCGGCGCACCGCCAAGGCCGGGATGGCCGACGGGCAACGCCTGCACGGCGGCGACCGCCGCCGCGACCGACCGGCGCAAGGCCTCGCGCCCGTCACCGCCCGCGCGGGACAGGGCGTCAGCGACGAGGGTCAACGCGGGATCGCTCAGCGGGTCGACCGGACCGGCGGCGTCCCCGATCTCCGGCAGGGGCGCCCTGCCTCCGGCGTACGGGGCCACGCTGGTCGCGTCGGCGTCCGTCGGCACGCCAATGGGGGCCAGCCCACCGGGCCACGACACTCCTGGGTCCCCAGTCTCCACGGGTCCGGGCACGGTCTCCGGGCTTCCGGCGGTCTCCAGGTTTCCGGCGGTCTCCGGGCCATCGGCACGGTGGTTCGGCGCACCGACCCCGAGCCCGGCCCGCCACCGCAACTGGTCCACTTGCGATGGGGTCGCCGCGAGGGCCGTGGCGAGCGCCTCCACCACCCGCGGGTCGGGTGCTTGCCGGTCACCGCGCTCAAGCTTGGAGACGTAGGTGTGGTGGAGACCCGCGACGGTCCCGAGGGTCCGGATCGTCATGCCCCGAAGGCGGCGCAGGTCGTGCAGGTAGGCACCGAACCCGCCGCGCGGCCGCATCGGCACGGGTTCGGCCCGAGGCGCCGATCCCGCGGTGGCGGCCAGCGGCTGACCCCGTCCGGTCGACCTGCCATCTTGGCGAGGCGTCCCGGCGGGGGCTATGGCGGTCGGTCGCGGGGTTCCGGTCAGTCCCATGGCCATGGTCAGTGGCGCGGCGTGCGCTTCCATCGGCACGGCGGCCGCGCGGCGTCCGTGTCGAATGGCATTGTAGGCGCGGCCGCGACCAGTCTCCGGGCCAGGACCAGTCATCCCGGCGTATCAGTCTCCAGACAAGGTGCGATCCGCGACCGCTTCCACCGTCACGGTCTCCAGACAACGTGCGAAGTCTCCGTTGAATGGGGGTCGTGGCAAGGCCTCGCCAGATGCCCCGGGAAGCGCGCAATCGCCCACCAGGGCATGCTTCCCAGATCGCGGGACCCCAGTGCCGCGGTGGCCGCGCGCCCGCGGCACTGGCGATGCCTCGCACCTTGTCTGGAGACTGGCGACCTCGGCATGCGCCGCCCGGCCGCACCGGGGTGGAGACTGGTCGCACCTTGTCCGGGGTGGCCCCGCACCTTGTCCGGGGTGGCCCCGCACCTTGTCCGGGTCTCGTCGCACCTCGGACGGGACGCATCGCACCTTGTCCGGGAGTGATCGCACCATGGCCGGAGTCACCAACATTGCCACCAGATCACGAACGCCCCGACGGGCGGATGCAATGGAATCCCATCGGCTATACAAGGTCATGGCATCACGGCGGCGCGGCCGCCAAGGCAATCGCGGCGGGACCTTCCCTGCCCGCGTACGGAATCCGGTGCCTGTCGCGCAGTTTCCATGGTGATGATGACCTTGCCTACGGCCCTTCCCGAACCCGGTTCCTCGCGCTCCCTGCCGACGGCCCCGCCATCGGTCCTGGCGGTCGTCGAGATGAACCTCGAGGAGTTCCCCGCCTTCCGGCTGGGGAGGCGTTCGCGCCGCACCGAGTTGCGGTACGTGCGCAGCCGCCCGGCGCCGGACGGGCGAATCCTCGAGCAGACGTGGACGGTGCGCGGCGCCGAGGGCCTCGGCCTGCCCGGCCCGTTCGAGCAGGACCTGTACGTCGGCCTCCTCGTCCTCTACACGGAACAGGGCCTGCCGGACGACGGGCGCATCCGGTTCACGCGGAACCGCCTGGCGCAGGTCCTCGGCATCTCGAACTCGGGGCGAGGCTACGAGCTGATCGAGCAAGGCCTCGCGCGCCTCGCCGGGGCGACGGTCCAGACCGAGCACAGCTTCGTCCGCCCGGCACCCCTCGGGCCGGGCCGCGAACGCACCGGCCCGCTCGAGCGCTTGAGCCTGACCTTCCATGTTCTCGAGGAGGTGCGCGTCTACGAGCGCGCGGCGGTTGCACCGGCGCGCCTGGGCGATTCCCGCGATGACGCTGAGGGTGCTCCGGAGGGTCGGGTCCAAGAGGTGCGCCCCTTCGAGCTGTCGGTCGCCCGCCTGGGCGCGCCCCTGGTGCAGGGCTACGAGCGGCGCTACACCAAGGGCCTGGACGCCACCTTCTACTTCCAGTTGGGCGGACCGCTGTCGCGGCGCCTGTACCGCTACCTCGACAAGGTGCGCAACGGGCGCGGGAGCTTCGAGATCGGCCTGCGCGGCCTCGGCGACGTCCTGGGCCTCGAGTACCGCTACCCGTCGGACATCAAGGTCGGCCTCGCGGAGACGCACGAGGAGCTGCGGGCGACGGGCTATCTCTCCGGCATGCAATACCTGCCGATGGCGGGAGGCCCGGGGGCGGGCGAGAAGGTCGCCTACGCCTTCGACCCGGCCTTCGATGCGCGCCCGCGCCGCCGCGCGGGCGCGGTCGGCGCCGTCCCTCCCGGCGCTGCCACTGCCACGCCGCCGACCCTCCTTTCCCACGCCGACCGGGCAAGTGGGGGCGTGCCAACTCCCCTCTCCCGCGCCGACCGGGCAGGCGAGGCCACGCCGACTCCCCTCACTCGCGAGAGCGGGGGAGGGGCAGGGGGCGTCCACGGCCCCGCCGTCCTCGAATCGGCCGCCGACACGGCGGCGTCGCGCATCGCGACCTTGGAGTCGTTCGGCGTGACCGCCGCGCGGGCCCGCCATCTGGTGGCGAACTTCCCCGGCGCGCATGTCGATGCGCAGGTGGCGGCGTTGCGGGACCGTCTGGAGCGCGCGCAGGCCGGCCACGGTCGCGTCCCGGCGCCGCGGAACCCGGCCGGCTACTTGGCGCAGGCCATCGTCGATGGATTCGCGACGTCCGCGCCGCGCCTGATGCTGGTCGAACGAACCCCGGAGGTCGCCCCGACCGTCGAGGCGCGCGTCCTCCCCTCTCCCGCGTCGGCGGGGGAGGGGCAGGGGGTGGGGGCGTCCCCACCCGCGCCCGCCGCCTTGCCCGAGGGTCCGCCGGACTTCGTGGCAACCTGCGCCGAGTTGCGGGACGCCCTGTCGGCGGCGACCTACGGCGCATGGGTGGCGACGCTCTTGCCGGGTGACGCCTCCGCCATGGAACCCGACGCCGCGGATGGCGCGGGTTCCCCGGATGGCGCCGCCGCTGCTGGCGCCGCCGACCTGCGCCCGGTCGTGGTGATGCGCGTGCCGACGCGGTTCGCCCTGGCACGATGGGACCGCGACCCATTGGCGGGCGCCCTGGCCGCGGCCGAGGCGTCGCTTGGGGTGCGCGTCCGCCTCGTGCTTGCGTAAGGGGCAATCCCCGCCTAGGCGGTCAGCCCGGACGCTCCACCTCCATCTCGAGGAGCCACGAGCTGCGTGCCTTGCCGTGGGGATCGATCGCGAGGGATCGCGTCACGCCCCCGCCCAAGGCGCGGTGCATCACGAAGTTCAGCGCCCCCAAGTGCGCCACCTCGTGCCTCACGACCGGCCCTGACACCATCGCGCCGAAGTGATCCTGCACCCGCGTCGGCGTCACCTCGAGGCACAGCCAGTCGTAGTCGCCCCGGTCGAGGGCGACCAGCGAGACGGTCGACGTGTCGCCCTTGTCGCCCGCCCGCGCGTGCGCGACATCCCGCAACCTGACGCGCATCCTCACGCCTCCCGGACTGTCACGACCGGTGCGACCCGCGTCCGGTCGAGGAAGGTGGAGCCGACCGCGATGACCTCGCGCACCGATCGGGTCGCGCCACCCCCGCCGTACGGGCCGGCGACCCACAGGGCCTCGACCTCGCGACCGACGGCATCGGCAACCTGCCGCGTGTCGACCCGCGCCGCGACGCGCAGGCGCACCTCCGGCGGCTCCGGCGTCCCCGCGGGCGGCGCGCCGCCAAGGGAGTCCCACCCGATGACGTCGATGCGCACCTCCCTCACGGCACGCCCAAGCGACGCGAGGCGTTCCCGCACCACGTCGCCCGCCAACCGCGCCCGCGCCAGGCACCCGGCGCCGCCGTAACTGACCTGCCCGTCGCCGATGAAGCCGTCGCGGTAGCCGACGACGACCTTCAGCGACGCCGGTGCCGGGCGACCCGTCGCACCGGTCACCCGCACGCGATCTGGCGCCTCCTGGACGAGGTCGATGCCCCGGAAGTCGGCGGTGACGTCGGGCGTCAGGTAGGCGCCCGGGTCGCCGATCTCGTACAGGAGCTGTTCGGTGCAGGTCGCGCGCGTCACCGTGCCGCCGGTGCCGGGCAGCTTGGTGATGACCGCCGTGCCGTCCGCCTCGCACTCGGCGACCGGGTAGCCAACCCGCGCCAGGCCCGGGACGTCGAGGCGCCCCGGGTCGGCGAAGTAGCCGCCGGTCACCTGCGGGCCGCACTCGGTGAGGTGGCCGACCGCGGTGCCGGCACCAAGGCGTGCCCAGTCGGTGGCACCCCACCCGAAGGCATGGCGCAATGCCGCCACGGCCAGCGACGGGTCGGCGACGCGCCCCGCGATGACGACCGCCGCGCCGTCCGCGAGGGCCTCGACCATGGGCGTCGCGCCGAGGTAGGCGTTTGCCGAGATGACGCGGTCACCGAGCGACGCCAGTGTCTCGCCGGTCTCGTCGAGGACCGACGCCGGGTCGAGGAGGTGCAGGACGTCGTCGCCGGTGACGACGCCGACGCGCAGGCCGTGCAAGCCGAGGCGCCGCGCGATCGTGACGACGAGGTCGCCGCCGCCGGCCGGGTTCGCCGCGCCGGCGTTCGTGAGGATGCGCGTCCCGCCCGCCGCACAGGCGCCGAGGACCGCCTCCATGCGCGCGCCGAGGTAAGGGTCGAAGCCGGCCGTGGCGTCGCCGCGACGCGCCGCCTGGGCGAGGGCGATCGTGCGTTCGGCGAGGCACTCGAAGAGCAGGTAGTCGAGACGCCCGTCACGAGCGAGGGCGACCGCCGGGTCGAGCCAGGCGCCCGAGTAGCCGGCGCCCTCCCCGATCCGCACCATGGCCGCATTCTACGCGCGGCGCGGCGCGGCGCGCCCTCGCCGCGGGCGAGGTGCCTGAGGTGCGCGCCATCAAGGCACTGGTCCGTGACGCGGCGCGGGCAACGCGCGACGACATGCTTCATGCGGTCGATGCCAACCTTGAGGAAATGGGCCTCGTCGATGATGTGCGCTTGCCCGGAGGCATCGCGTCGGGCGATGTCGAGGTCCGCCTCGCGATGCCGCACCGAGGACGACCGATGTGGCGCTACCTTGGCAATCCCCTAGCGGCGCGTGTGCGTGCGATCCTTGGGGTCCGTTCGGTCACGGTGCGTCCCGCGGATGATGGTGCTTGGGGCGCGCACCGGATGGCTTCGCGGGCGTGGGAAGGGTTGGGTCTCCCGGAAGTCGGGCAAGGCCCGGACGGCATGGCAGTGGGAGGGCAGGGATGACCAGATCGAGTGGAGGGGGGATGCGCGCATGGATGGATGTCATGCGCCACCTCGAGCCGGTCTTGGCCGACTACGAGTACATCTTCGACGCGTGGGAGGAGGGTGGCGTTGATGGCCTGGTCATCGGCCCCCTTGCCTTCGAGGACAAGTCGTTCACGTTCGATCCGAACCCGGACGTCTACCGGCGGTTCGACGTCGAGGCCCCGTCGGCGACGACACGGGAGTCGCTCTGGTGGCGCCTGCCCACGTCGGACGTGCGCGCGACCTGGCGACGCCCTGGGGAGGACGGCAGGGATGCCGCCACCGTCCCGGATGACCCGGTCCGGCGTCGGGCCCTGCTTGACCGCATGCTCGAGGACGCGAAGGCGCGTGGGTGGCAGGTCTGGCTCTTCTGTCCGCATTACGGCGCCGGTCCAGGCGCTCGAGGGCCACTCCTCGTGGACGAGGCGGCACGACGCGTCACGGCAGCGCGCCTGGTCGATGCGATGGAGGCGTATCCGATGGCGGACGGCGCACTCTTTGACGGCCCCGAGTGGGGTTACGAGATCGCCCCGTCCCATCAGGACGGGCGATCCCTGATCTTCAATGACCTGCCGGAGACGGTCGCGGAGGGTGCGCGCCGGATGGGTTTCGACTACCGCCGGATGGTCGAGGCGAAGGATCGTCTTTTCGCCCGCCTCCACGCGCTCGACGACCGGGTGGTCGCGACGTGGGGTGGTTCTGGGGGCGGGCTCATGGGCGCATTCGGCCTGCTCGGGGGTGACCCCGCCTTGGCAGAGTGGCTTGCCTTTCGCACCGCGGCCATGACCGAGACCTTCACCTCCATCAAGGGGTTGGCGAACGCGCACTCGTCCCGGCCAATCCCAGTCGCGTGCGGTCCTCGCTCGGCCGCATGGTCGTCCCTTGCCGGCTACGACTACGAGGCGCTTGGGAAGGTGCTTGACCGCATGTTTCCGAAGCACTACTTCTGGCATCGCGGTTTCGATGGCCTGTACGGGTCGGTCGCACGATACGTCGAGACCCTCCGGACATGGAACCCTGACCTCAGCGAGACGGGAGCCCTCGCGTTCGTCACGGCAATCTTCGGCATCGACCTACCCGAGGTGAAATCACTGCGCGACTTCGACCGGGGGTTCCCGCAGGCCTTCTTCGACACGGTCGTCGTCCGCGAGACCACTCGCGCGATCGCCGCGATGGGGGGTGACGCCGAACGCGTGGTGCCGTGGGTTGACTCCGGCCGCAAGCCGCACGACGGTGACCCGTTCACGGCGCACGACCTCGACCGGATGCTCGGCGCGGCGCAAGGGGCCGGGCTCCAGCGCTTCCTCTATCACCACCATGGCAACCTGACACCGGGAGACTGGGCAGTCATCTCCCACCGCTGCGGTACGGGATGGCAATCGACCACCAGCCCGAAGTGGCACCTTGAGGGCTACGTCGGCGCGTACTCGATGCCCGGCTACCACCCGCCAGACTTGGCGACGCTCTAGAAACTGGCCGGGTACGCGACGGACGGGCCCTTGGCTGGGGTCCGTCCGTCACGCATCACGTTCGGGCGTACGGGGCACTAGCCCAACGACTGCTCGACCTTGAGGATTTGGTCTGCCTCGGGCTTCGCGATGCTGATCAGGCCGCCAAGAGACTGCTCACCATTGAGCACCTTCGCCCACTCGCGGTTGATGGGCACCATCGCCTTGTCCCAACCTTTCGGCCGGTGTTCGAGGCGCGCGTAGCCTTCCATCGCCTCAAAGACGACCCTGCCGTTCTTGGCCGGCGCCCGCGTCTCCGGCCACTTTTCCGTGGCCTTCTTGTGTGCCATGAAGTTCCCCCCCTGCATCTGTGCGATCGAGCCTTCCTCACCGACGAAGGCCTTGACCAGCTCCCAGGCCAGGTCCGGGTTCTTGTTCTTGCCGTTGGTGATGACGCCATAGGCGTTACCCGCCATGCGGGTCGCCCGCTTCTTCCCGGGAACCTGCGGGAGGAGCTGGATGTCCCATTCGAACGGGACCGCATTAGTGCCGACTGGCGCGGTGTTCTGGTTCGACGCATAGGCCCGGAAGCGCCCGCTTGCGAACATCGCCTGCTGCGACCCGGTGAGCCCGCTCGCCGCCTGCTCCGCCGGCGACGGCGTGACATGGTGCTTGCGGACGAAGTCGATGAGGAACTCGAGCGCCTGCCGTGGCTCCGCTTGATCGATGATGCACGTCTTGCCGTCCGGGCTGAAGAACTCGGCGCCGAACTGCCAAAACATTGGTAGCCCCATGGATGCGCCACCTAGTCCGGTGGCATTATGGATGGCCCACTTCGACTCCTGCGGGTTCTCCTTCCAGGCCGTGAGCTTGAGCGCCCAGTCCACGAACTCCAGGTGGGTCCAATCCTTCGACGGCTCCTTGAGCCCGGCGGCGGCCACCGCGTTGCGGGCGTAATACAGCACCGTCGCATGCACCTCGCGCGGGAGGCCGATCTGGCGCGTGCCGCTCCCGACCGGCACGTCGAACGCCTTGAAGATCGTCGGGAAGTAATCCTCCGCCTTCACTTCCCGGTCCTTGGCGAGATATGGCTTGTGGTCGATGAAGTGTGGCCACTGCTGCATGAACCCTGTGTGGGTTACCGACGCGTCCGGCATGGTGCCGGCTGCCAACAGGATCTGGAACTTCTCCTGGTTGTCGTTGGGTTCGACGACGCCCTCATACTCGACCTTGGCACCAGGGAACGCCTTCTCGAATGCCGCCACGCGGGTTTCCAGCGCCTTGCGGACGGGCAACTGGAGCGGGTGGTCGAGGATCCACACTGGTCCCGCGATCGACGCCTTCACTGGCACTGATGTCGGTGCCACCGTCGGCTGGACCACGGGGGCGGCCGTCGGTGCCGCTGGTGCCCGTGTCGCTGCCGCTGGGGCAGTCGTCGCCGCTGGTGCGGCCTCCCCACCGCACGCGGCAACGACCACGCCAGCTACCCCGCCCAAACTCGCAATCAGGACACGCCTACGCGATCCCCCCATCGGAAACCCCTCCTCTGCAATGGCACCCCCCCCAAGGGGTGCTCGGCGCCAATATACTCGGCAGTCGCATGTGACGGACTCGTGGATGGTCCAGGAGGCGCACCCATGGCACGTGGGACCCGGCTGGAACTTGTGGGCGCGCTGGTCGGCGAGTACGCCCGCGTCCCGACCATCAACGACCACACCCACGTCATCGCCGAGCCGGACCGGCTCAGGCGCGACCTCGACGCGCTCGCATACCTCGCCCACCCGTACGTGGCGTCCGACCTCCTCGCATCCGGGATGACCGCCGCGGACCTCCGGTTCGCGACCGGATCCGAGGGCGACCTAGCCCCACCGGATGACCGGCCACCTCCCGGGCCGCTGGACGCCCGATGGGCGCGAGTCGCGCCATTCTGGGCACGCATCCGCCACGGGGGCTTTGCGCGGTGCCTGCTTGAAGGATGGGACGCGACGTTCGGGATCCCGGACCTGGATGCCTCGACCGTCGGCGAACTTTCGGCGCGCATCCGGGCTGCCCGCGTTCCCGGGCACTACCGGCAGGTCCTCCACGATGAGGCGAACATCAAGGTCAGCCTCGTGCAAATGACGGGGACGTACGGCGAGGACATCGCCGAAGTCGACCGCACGCTCTTCCTGCCCGTGCCGCGCCTCAACCGGTTCACGATGGTTCGCCGTCGGGCCGATCTCGAGGCCCTTGAGTCGGAGCTGGCGATCCCCCTGCGGACCCTCGATGCCTTGGATGATGCGATGGCCGGGTGTGCCGTCCGCTGGAAGGCGGCCGGCGCGCCAGCGATCAAGCTCTCGCAGAGCTACCACCGCGCGATGGACTTCGACATGCCGGACCACACGGGCGCGACCCGCGCTCTCCGCACAGTCTGGGACGGGGGTTATCCAGGTCTCGACTCCGCTCCCGGCCGGGTGCTCGAGGACTGGCTTGTCGATGCCGCGGTGCGCGCCGCCACGGCGGCGCGGCTGCCGGTGGAGTTCCACGTCGGACCGCGCGCCGGGATTTACGGGACACTTGAGGGCACGTTCCTCGCGCCGATGGCGCCATTCCTTCGCCGCCACCGCGATGCGCTCTTTGACATCTCGCACGCTGGGTTCCCGGCGCTTCGCGAGGCCGCGGTCCTTGCCAAGACGTTCGCAAACGTCTACCTGAACCTGTCCTGGCTCCACATCTACTCCCCGCAGGCCTGCATTGACGCCCTACAGGAATGGGTTCAGATGGTCCCGGTCAACAAGGTCCTTGGGTTTGGAGACGACCTCTATTGGGTTGACACGATCCACGGCCACCTCCGGATCGCGCGGCGAAACGTCGCGTTCGCGATGGCGGGGCTGGTCGAGGACGGCGTGATCCGAGAGCGCGACGCGGTCGAGATCGGGCGCGCCTTGTTCCACGACAATCCCGCCGCGTTCTACGGCATCCGGTAGTCGCGCCGGTCCCGGCACCCTGCGCCTCCCCCGGGGGCGATTCGCCGAAGCCAAGGCTATGATGGCGCGCCGCCCGACGAGGTGCCCATGGCAGGGCGGGCGCCCGGGAGGGAAGCGATGCGCATCGAGTCGATCGAGGTCACCCATGACGTCGCACCCCCGCGGGCGCGACCGATCCGCGACGCGCTGCAGGTCCTCGACGGCGGCGGCACCGTCCATGTCACCGTGCGCGCGCGTGATGGCCTGCGCGACGTCGTGACCGGCACGTCATCGACCGGGTTCGGCAGGATGCGCGCCGCGCCTGGTGCCCTCGCGGCTTTCGTCGCCGAGGTCCTCGTCCCCGAGGTGATCGGCGCCGATCCCTTCCTCGTGCGCGGGATCCGCGACCGCCTCTGGCGCCACACGGACTACCACGGCACCGCCGGGTTCGCGCTGCTCGGGATCGCGGCCATCGACGTCGCGCTTTGGGACCTCGTCGGGCACGCCCTCGGCCAACCGGTCTGGCGCCTCCTCGGCCCGGTGCGCGACCGCATGCCGGCGTACGCGATGGTCGGGTGGCTCAACTTCAGCGTCGAGGAGCTCCTGCCGATCGCCGAGAAGGCGATGGCGCAGGGGTTCACCGGCGTCAAGATGAAGGTCGGGTGCGCCACCCTCGAGGAGGACGTGACACGCATCCGTGCGGTGCGTTCGGTCATCGGTGACGGCACGCGCCTGATGGTCGACGCGAACCAGGTGTTCGACCTGCCGGAAGCGCTGCGCCGGGGTCGCGTCTTCCAGGAGCTTGGCTGCTTCTGGTTCGAGGAGCCGCTCCGCGCCGACAACCACGCGCACCTCGCGGAACTCGCGCACGCCCTCGACATCCGCGTCGCGACCGGCGAGAACGACTTCGGCAAGCGCCAGTTCCGCGACCTCTTCGAGCGCCGCGCGGTCGATGTCGTCCAACCCGACCTGCGCCGTGCCGGGGGGGCGACGGAGTGCCTCGAGGTCGCCGCGATGGCCGACGCCTTTGACGTCGCGTACGCGTCGCACGGGGGCGGCCCGCACCTGCACCTCCTCGCGGCGATGCCGAACGCGATCTACATGGAGAGCGGCTTCCTGCCGGACGGCGCCCGCCTCGATGACGGGTGCATCCGCCTGCCGGAGGGTCCGGGCTTCAGCCAACCTGACTGGCGGGGGTAGCGGCACGGCGACTCCGCTCCGGCCACTCGGGGTCTGGCCCCTCACGGCCGCCGTCAAGCGGGAACCCCACCACGCGTTCCCCGCGCCGTCGCCCGATTATTCGAGGTGACGCGCCATGCAGGTGGCCGATTCCGGGCATGCCTCGCGGAACTCGACCGTCTCACGGATCTCCTCGGGGGCGTCGTCCCGGGCGGCCACCTCGAACCCGTGGTGCGCGAAGACGGGCGCGGCCGTGCCCGTCAACAGCCACGCGCGCCGTGCGCCCCGTGCCCTCGCCACGGCGACGATCTCCCGGAACAGGCCGTCGCCGATGCCACGGCCCCGGTGCGGTGGCGCGACCGCGAGCGACCGCAGGAGGACCTCGTCGTCCCGCGCCTCGAGCCTGGCCGACCCGACGACCGCGCCGGCGTCTCCGGTCGCGACGAGGAAGGTGCCGAACGCCGCGGCGACGCCATCGACCGGCAGGTCGCACGCCTCGAGGAGGTCGAGGACCGCGCCGAGGTCGGCGGGGGGCGCGGGACGGATCACGCCGCCGTCGCCGCGTCCGCCACCGCCTGCCACGGCACGGCGTCGCCGAGGTCGCCGTCGGACAGGTAGCGGAAGCCGGTGGCGATCCCCGACGCGTCGCGCGTGAACGCCAGGCGCGACAACCCGCCGGACACGGCGTAGCGGTCGTTCCCGACGTGCACCAGAGGCACCGCGACCGGCGCGCCGGTGTCCTGACCCGACCACCCGGGGCGACCGCGACCGCCCCGCAGGACCAGGGCTAGCGAGGGCACGCACGACACGTGCAGACCCCTCGGTCCCACCACGATGGCAATCCGGTCGTTCGCGCGGGCGAAGGTGCCGGACAGCCCCTCGAGGCCACCGTCCGCGCCCGGGGCGGCGACCGTCTCGGGGTACGGGTGCCCCGTGGCGAAGGTAAGCAGGCGCCGCGCCACGACATCGACCATCGTCGCCGGGTCGTCGGTGTTCGCTAGGGCCACCACCGTCGTCGCCGTCTCCGGCGCCCAGATCAGGACGGTCGCCCCGCCGTGGATGCTGCCCGAGTGGCGCAGCGTGGCCACGCCGTTCATGCGCGCATCGACGATGCCCAGGCCGTACGCCGGCGAGGGCGCGCCATCTGGCCCGGGCGCCGCTGCCGCCCCCTCGGGCGTCACCATGCGCCGGTACAGGTCGGCGGTCAGGATCGCGGCGCCGTGCAAGGCCCGGTTCCACCGCCACAGCGACCGCACGTCGCCGACCATGCCGCCAGCCGCGTGCGCCATCGCGAACATTGGCGGGACGCTTCTCGTCACCCGCCCCGCCTCGTCGGTGCCGTGCCCCGCCACGAGGCCGGGGATGGCACGCGCGTCGGTGGGGTGCCAGATGCCGTCGATGCCATGTGGGTGCAGCACCTCCCCGACGAGGTATGCGTGCCATGGCATCCCGGACGAGGCCTCGATCACGGCGGCGGCGAGGACGTACCCCGAGTTGTTGTACGCCCACCCCGTGCCCGGCTTGAACGCCGGCGGCAGGGCGGCGATGGTCGCCACCAGGTGTTCCGTCGTCACGGACGGCGGCGGGGGTGTCGTCCAGAACCCGGGGGCGTCGGTGTACGACATCACCCCGCTGGTGTGGTCAAGCAACTGCACGACAGGGATGTCGGCGCCGCCCGGGAAGTCCGGCAGGAAGCGCGACAGCGGATCGTCGAGGGCGACCTTCCCCTTTGCCACCAGGTCGAGGAGGCCAGTGGCGACGACCTGCTTCCCGACTGAGGCGATGGGGAAGCGGTGCGACGGCGCAAGGGGCACGCCCAGGTCAACACTGGCGAGGCCGCGCGCGGCTTCGAGGAGGATGTCGTCACCGCGCGCGACGAGGAGGGCGAGGCCGGGCGCGTCGTCGCGCAGGCCGAACTCCTCGAACATGGCGTCCGCGAGGGCCGCCACGTCGCGTGCCGGGGGAAGTGTCGCCATCGTCGTCCTCCTCGCGCGCCCGCGCTACGCCGCCTCGCCACCGGGGACGGTCGACTGACCCCGACCGGATGCGATCCGTTCCTCGACCTCGGCCCAGATCGCATCCGGGATCGGCGCCAACGCCGACGCCACGTTCTCGGCCATCTCGTCGCCGTTGCGCGCGCCGACAAGGGCGCACCCCACCTTCGAGTTGCGCAGCACCCACTGGATCGCGACAGCGCGCAGGTCGATGGCGCGGTCGCGCGCCCACTCCCACCAGTTGGCGCCTGCGGCGAGGTCCGGGTGGCTTGCCAGGCGCCCGATCGTGCGCGGGTCCGGCCCGGCAAGCAGGCCCGACCCGATCGACCACGACGCGATCACGCCCATCCCGGCGTCGTGCGCCTCGTCGATCAAGGGCGCGGCGGTCTGGCGCATCAGGTTGAAGTCGCCGAAGGTGAGCATCAGGTCGAACCGCCCGGTGGCGATCGCCTGCCGGTGGAAGGAGTGCGGGCGGCACCCCAGGCCGATGCTGCGGACCTTTCCCTCGCCCTCGAGTGCCTCAAGGGTGTCGAGGGCGCCGCCGGGTGCGAGGACCGCGTCCATGTCGGCCTGGTCGCGCGGGTCGTGGACGAGGAGGCAGTCGACTGCGGGCAGGCCGAGGAGGTGCAGGCTGTTCTCGACGCACCACCGGGTGCCGTCGGCCGAGTAGTCGCCGCGCCGGTTGGGGTGCGTCCCCATCTTGGTGGTGAGGTAGAGGTCGGCGGGCCACCCGCCGCGGTCGGCGAAGAAGCGCCCGAGCCGCGCCTCGCTATCGGCATACAGGGGCGAGGTGTCGATGAAGTTGATGCCAAGGTCGAGGGCGCGGGCCGGGGCCGTCGCGCCCTCCGCTTCCGGCACGGGGCCGTGCAGGCCGCCGAACGTAACGCCGCCGAGGGAGACCTCGGTGACATGCATGCCGGTGCGGCCGAGGGTGCGGAGCGGGATGGTCATGGTGCAGGGATCCTTCCGTGGAGGTGGCGTCGTGCCCGCCGGCGTCCCAGTCTGCCCCATCGAGGCGTGCGCGGGAGAAGGAGAGCGTCTCGCGGTCAGTGGGGCATGTGCGGGGGGCACGGGGGTGGGGGCCGGTCATGTGACGACGAAGCGTTGGTGCGTGACCCACGACCCCCTCCCTCAATCCCTCCCCCGCTTCGCGGGAGAGGGACGTCGCACGCCCTGCCGCCGGCCCGGGGATCGACCGGGGATCAGCCAGGGTTCGCGAGGGCGGCGCCGAGGGCGCGATTACGGCGCGCGGTCACGGCGGCGACCCGGTCGGGCGGCCACGGGTAGGTGCCGGCGCCGGCCTTGACGCCGACCTCTCCCGCCGCGACGCGCGCGGCGAGTTCCGGTGGCGGTGCCTCCGAGGCTGACTCGACGGACAGGTCGGGCCAGACGTTCGTCGCGAGGGAGGCATAGATGTCCAGGCCGGCGAAGTCGGCGACGGTGAACGGGCCGAGGGCGGCGAGGCGCGGCCCGAAACTGAACCGCACCACGTCGTCGATCACCTCGGGGGTGGCGATGCCCTCCCGCACCAGGTGCAGGGCCTCGCGGAAGAGCGCCTGTTGCAGGCGGTTCGAGACGAACCCCGGCACGTAGCGCCCGACGACGGCCGGGCGCTTCCCGGCGTCGCGCAACAGGTCGGCGGTGCGGTCGACGACGTCCGGCGCCGTGCCCGGGTGCGGGACGACCTCGACCAGGGGGATGAGGTACGCCGGGCCGAAGTAGTGGGCGACGACCACGCGTTCGGGGTGCGCGAGGCCCGCCGCGAGGGCGGCCGGGTCGTAGCCCGACGTGTTGCTGGCGAGGATCGCCGCCGGGTCCGCCGCGCGGTCGAGGTCGCGGAAGGTCGCCTGCTTGATGGCGAGGTCCTCGGGAACCGCCTCAGCGACGTAGCTGGCGCCGTCAAGCGCCGCCTCGAGGGTGTCGGCGGCGGCGAGGCGGTGCAGGCGCGCCGCGGCGGTCGCCTCGTCGAGGAGGCCTGCGCCGATGAGCGCCTGGGCGACCTCCGAAGCGCGCGCGACCGCGGCGGCAGCGGCTCCCACGCGCGCGTCCCACAGGGTGACCCGTTCCACGGTCTCGAGGCGCAACGCGAACTCGGCGGCGATGCCCCCGCCCATGAACCCGGCGCCGATGACGGCAATGCGTTCGATCATGCGCGGGACGGTATCACCGATGGCGCGCGCGTTGGGTGTGCGCTCGCTCTCCTGTCCTGCGAAGCGGTCAAGAGGCAGGGGGTGGGGGCAGGGGATCTCGCGCCAGCACCGGCGAGGGAGGGAGGACTACCCCCACTCTCAATCCCTCCCCCGCTGGCGCGGGAGAGGGACGCTGAACCCTCACCCGTAGCGCGCCGCGCGGGAGTCCAGGGGTCGGACCGTGTCAATAGCGCCGGTGCAATACTTCCGCATGCCCGATGCCCGCCAGATCAGCACCGCGCGAAGGCTTCGGCGCGAGATGACCCTGGCGGAGACCCTTCTTTGGTCACGCCTCCGACACCACGCCATCGGCCACGCCGTTCGCAGGCAACACCCCCTTGGGCCGTACGTTGCCGACTTCTATTGCCACGCCGCCCGCCTGGTGATCGAGGTCGATGGCCCAATCCACGAGGCGATGCGCGCGCGCGATGCCGCGCGTGACGCATGGATCACCAAGCACGGCATTACCGAAGCACGGCATTACCGTGCTGCGCTTCGAGAACGACCAAGTGCTGACCGAGACCGACGGCCTTCTCGAGGTGCTGGCGGCAGCGATCACCGCGCGTGTCGCGATGATCGGCGAGCGAGCGACCCAAGGTAGGGGCGAGCCGTAGCTGGGGCGCCGACGAGAGTGGGCGCGCTCGCTCCCCTCTCCTGCGAAGCGGGGGAGGGGCAGGGGGAGGGGGTTGGCGCAGATCATCAGTCACCCGGACATCCTGATCGCGGCGACGGCGATCACCAACGACCTGACCCTGGTGACCGGAATCGTCAGCCACTTTCGGCGCATCCCTGGCCTGGCGATCCACGACACCGCTCGACCGTGATCGCAGCGGTCCACGCGACCCGCCCCTCGCGGTCGGCCCGGCGCGCCATCGGCCTGACCCGGCACGTTTCGAACGGCAATGGCCCGCGCCCCCGCGCGGCCGCCCGAGGAGCGACG
>CAMBEO010000027.1 GCA_945865725.1 Thermoflexus hugenholtzii JAD2
CTGGAGAGCACGATCAACAGCCTGGGCGTGGCGGCCGAGAACACCGGCGCGGCGAACAGCCGGATCCGGGACGCGGACGTGGCACAGGCGGTGTCGGAGATGGTGCGGACGCAGATCCTGCAGCAATCGACGATGGCGATCCTCGCGCAGGCGAACCAGGCGCCGCAGATGGCCCTCCAACTGCTCAAGTAGCTCGCGGGCAGGGGCATTGGCGCCCCTGAGACCCTTCCGCGAGTCGCGGGCGGCGTAGACAGGCGGCGCCCCGGACGGAGGCTTCATCCTCCGGCGGGGCGCCTGACCAACTCACGGGGCAACCCAAGCCGGGGTGTGCCGACGACGTCAGGTCACCCTGACGAGGGACGGGCGGGAAGTGACGGCCCTCCGTCCGGGCGCCAGTGGGTCAAGGAGTAGCGGCGTACTCGCGCCGCTCCGCCTCCCGCACCAGGTCATCGGCGACCCTTCGGGCGACGACGGCGACGACGCGGGACGGCGCCGCCAGGCCGTCGTCATCGAGGGGCCGGTGCCAGCCGCCCGTACCGTCGTCCCGCGCATCCTCGGCAAGGCGGGCGGCGGACAGGCGTCGATGGGCGATGGCGACCTCGAACCACGCGACGGCCGCGGCCTCCCACGCATCGGCGACCAGTTCCCAGACGGTCTCGTCACCGCCCGAACCTGGAACCGGGAGCTCGGCCGACACCTGCGCGCTCGCGCGTTCGCAGGCCCCCGCGCATCGGCTCCACGCATGGGCGACCCAATGAAGGGCGATGCCGCCCTCGGGATCGCGCGCGGCTCGCGACTCGGCATGCGCGCCCCGGTCACGCGCCCGCGACGCCCGCGCGGCGAGGGACGTCGACCGGTCGTCCTCTTCTCGGCGGCCCAATAACGGATCGTCCATGACCCTTGTCCCCCGACGGACGCACTGGTCATGCCGACGGCATGCATGGCCCGGGCATGGCGAACCGGTCCACACGGGCGGGCGTCGATGGCATCTGGACGCACCGACTGCGCAGGGCCACCCCGCGGCCCCTCACGATAGCCCACATGCCGACCGTTGCAAGGCCTGATCGCACGCGAGTCCCGAAGTGCGGCAATCGGTGGCGTCTCGCGGCCCCTGATCGCAGGGCAACCGTCATCAAGGGACGTCCCGCCCGTGGCGACTGATCTGGATCTGCGGTCACCGCGCGTCGGCCGTCCGCGTCCGGGTCGGGCGCAACGGACGGGCGCCGGCACCGGCGCCGCGACCGGACCGGAACCGCCGATTAACGAGGAGTTAACGAAACACGATAACCCTGTCCTTCCGGGACACCTAGGCTTGAAGTACGGCGGTTGACGTCGGCGAACGACGGAACGGCCGGACCATCAGTCGGGTCGTGGGAGACGGGCACGTGCGGAACTGGCTCGCGTGGATGGCGCGCGCGACGGTCGGCCTGGGGATTGCGCTGGCTGCGGGTAGCGCGCCACGCGAGGGCGGGGCGGCGTGCGCGCTGCTCCCGGAGACCGCGGGCCTGGTCGCCGACCTCGAGCCGCGCGTGATCGGGCGGTGCGCCGCGGCCCCGACGACATCACCGAACGGTGACGTGACCCAGACAACCACGAACGGCCTGGTCGTCATCCGGCGGTCAGACGGTCGAACGGCGTTCACCGACGGGTACCGGACATGGGTGGACGGCTCGGACGGCGTGCAGCGACGGCTGAACGGCGAACGGTTTGACTGGGAGGCGGCGAAGCCCGGAGCGGTCGTGACCCCGATCGCCCCGGTCCGGCCGGCGGGTGCCGTCACCCTCGACGAGTGTGTCGCACCGGGGAGGGCGACCGATACCGCCCGACGCGCGCCATGCGCCTCGCTTCTGGAAGCGGTCATCGAGGCGACGGCACGCCGGGCGACCGGGCCAGTCTTGCGTGCCGGCGACCATGTGGTCCTCGTCGACCGCCACGGCGCGCCGGTCGGTTACGTCGACGACGGCACGAACGCCCTCGGATACGACGGCACGCCGCTGTTTTACGTCGTGCGTGACTTGGTCTTCACGTACCCGGGGGACTTCCTCGGCTGGGTCGTCGACGGCATGATCCGCGACCGCGATGGGAACGCGGTCCTGGCGTTGGCGGGCCAGGCGCGACCGCTGGCCGTCCCCGAACCGTCGCGTGCGCCTGCACGTCGGCTGCCGCCACGCGGCACCCGCGAGATCCCCGCCCTCCAACCGCCATCGACGACAGCGTGGGCGCGTCCACGCGCGTTCGGCATTGGTCCCTGACGCGGCCTCGTTTGGCACCGTCCGGCCGAGGTGACGCCGGGCCCCCGCATTTGGTGCCGACCCCCTACCCGACGGGTACTGGTCCTGCGAGGCCAAGCCCGCGCACGAGGGCGCTGAAGTCGATGACGCTGACCTCGCCGTCCCGGTCGAGGTCGAGCGCCGGATCGAACCCCGTCTCGCCGGCCACCTTGCCGTACCCGGCGACCAGTCGCGCCAAGTCGTTCTGATCGATCCGGTCATTCCGGTCGATGTCACCCTCGCGGAACTCGTCGCCGTCGAACGCGACGACCTTGACCGCATGAGGTCGCAACGAGACCGCGCTCCGCTCATGCGAGATGGCCCCGGCCGGGCGCACGACGACGTCGTAGTAGCCGTCGAGGCCAGGGACGAGAATGTCGACGGTTCCACCCTGATCGGCGGTGGCATCGACCTCGTAGACGGGTGTGCGCGACCCGGGCAGGGACGGCCCGGCGTAGATCGCGACGTGCACGGAGACCGCATGCGCGGCTGACGGCGCCGACGATGCGCGCCAGAGGGCCAAGGGGATCACGACCTCGGTGTTCGCGACAGGAGTGGGGGTTCGCGTCGCCGTGGCGGTCCGCGAGGCGGTCGGCGTTCGCGTTGCGGTGGCCAGGTGCGTCGCAGATGGGGCCGGAGGCGGGGTGGGGGTGGCGGAAGCCACTGCCGTCGCCGTGCCGGTCGCCGCTGGCACCGCAGAGGCGCTCGAGGTCGGGGTGAACGTCCGGGTCGGGGTCACGGTCGGTACGGTCGCCGGCGTGGGGGACGCCGTCGACGTGGGCGATGGGGAGGCGGTCCAGGTCGCGGTGCCCGTCGACGTGGCGGTCGGGGCCACCGACGCGACCGCGGTCGACGTCGGGGACGCGGTCGGTGATGCAGGTGGGGCAGGCACGGGCGTCGCGGACGCGGTCGGCGAGGCGACGGGGGCGGGCGAAGGCGTCGCCGTGACCGGGAGGGCAAGGACGGCCTGCACCGGACCGGGCGCACGCAAGGTGCCCGCGCCTCGCTCGGCGTCCCAACCGCCGACCGGCGGAGACCCGGCGCCCGCACCCAGGTGGCGACGGATGTCGACCGGCGCCAGGTCAGGCTTGAGTTGCAGGAGGAGGGCAACGACCCCGGCGACCTGACCGGCGGCGACGCTCGTTCCCGAGGCGGCACGGTGGCGGGCGCCGGTCCCCACGAGGTACATCGCACCGGTGGCGTCGGTGGAGGACCGGGCCGCGACGACGACGGCGCCGGGCGCGATGATGTCCGGTCGTTGCAAGCCATCCACGGTCGGGCCGCGACCGGAGAATGGCGCGACCGCCCCAGCGACGATGGTCGGAACCGGTTGCCGGGTAACGCCGTCGCGATCGACCCACGACGGGCGGGAGGCAAGGGCGCCGACGACGATGGCCTCGCGCGCGGTCGCCGGTTCGACGAGGGTGCCCGTGTCGACCCGCCCGTCGGTCTTCCCGAGGTCGGTGGCGGGAAGCCATCGCACGGCGGGCACGGCGTCAAGGTCCACCCATGCGTCCCACCGGCCCGCGCCCGCGCCTGCACCAATGGTCACGGCCCGAGAAAGCAGCGTCCACGTTCCCTGCAAGCCACCGGAAGGGCCGGTCATCGCACGATGCAGGGCGAGGGTTGCGTGAGAGGCCGTCGTGGTGCCGACTGCGGGCGAAAACGTCACGGCCGTGGCGTCGAACGCTGCGGCGGTGGTCGCGAGGCCGGTCCGCGAAGTGAACGGGACGATGGTCGTGCCGAACGGGTCCTGCAGGGCGAACTCAAGGTCGTCGGTGGCGCGCCACCAGATGTCGATGGTCGCGTCGGTCGGAACGACGGGGTCGGTGAAGGCCGCGAGCGCGGCGGACTGGATGATGCCGGGACCAGACAGGGTGCCCGAGGCGTGCGCGCCGCCATCGCCGGCATTTCCGGCGGCGGTGACGAACACGACCCCGGGACCGCTAAGGGCGTCGATGGCGACCTCGAGGGGATGGCTTCCGTCGTGTGCCCCGGCGCGAGTGACCGCGAGGGCATTGACGACGACCAGGGGTTGCCCGCGCGCCCGGGCGACGTTCACCAGCCACTGCCACGCGTCGATCACATGGGGGGTCGAGAGGTCGGTGCGGACGACGGCGATGTCGGCCTCCGGGGCAGAGCCGGGGTAGAACGCGGGGGTGCAGGCGCCGTCGCACGAGGGGGCACGCCCGCCACTGGCGGCACTGGCGAGGACGTGCGTGCCGTGGCCGGCAACGACAGCGGCCGTCGTCCCGGACGGCAGGCGGTCGTCGGGCGAGGCCACCCCGGCGGCACCGGCAGCGACGCACGTCAACGTCTGGCAGGCGGTACCCGGAGCGATGCCAGCGGCGATCCAAGCGTCCACCTGCGACGGGGTCCACGTGCGTCCATAGGTGACACCCGGCAGGCCCGGTGTCAGCGAGGTGGCCGAACCCTGGTCCCAGAGGCCGACGAGGCGCGTCGTGCCGTCCGCGCGCCGGAAGTCCGCGTGGGACCAGTCGAGGCCCGTGTCGGCGATGCCGACGAGGACGCCCCGGCCCGTGACGGGGCGACCGAGATGGTCAGTGACGCCACGCGCGACGTCGGCGGCGCCGACCTGCGTGCCAGAGGTCGCCTGGTCGAGTTGGGGAGCGAGGGCATCGCCAGCAATCACCGACCCGATGCCCGGAAGCCGTGCAAGTTCAGGCAGGAGGGATGACGGGACGGAGGCGGTGAAGAGGTAGCCGCCCGGTACCCGCAGGGCGGTGCCAAGGCGGGCGCCCCGCAGGGCAAGGTCGTCGCGGACGTCGAACCGGGCGAGGATCGCGACCGAACTGCTGGCGACCGCACCCGCATGGACGGCGATACCCGGCCCGAGCGGCACGCCAGGGGCGAGCGAAACGAGGAACACGGCGAGGCCGAAGGCAACCGCGCGCGACGTTGACCGCACCGATCAGCGGCCCCCCCACCCGAGCGCAGGTACGTGCTGCCGCAGTTTGTCACAAGTTGTGACGATTCGCAGGCAGTATCCGCATGCGCATGGTTTCGGTCAAGCGTCGCCGCCAGTAGGATGGGAGGAGGACGTTCCGTCAATCCGGGACCGGGCCGGGGGCCGGGTGGCGGGCGCAGGAACGGTGATGGCGACACCGGGCAGGTCGGAAAGGCGACCGGGGATCGCCGCGCCCGGGGCCGTCGGCACCACCGTCGCGACGGATCGCCCCGGAGGCCCCGCACCGTCGCGCGAGTGGGCCCGCATGCGGGTCGCCGTGGCGCCGCTGCTGGGGATCACGGTAGCCGCCTTGCTTGCGGCCGTGACCTGCCAGGCGCGACCGGTGGCGCCGGCGGTTCCGGCAGGGCCGGACGGCCGGGCACCAAGCCTCGGTGCCACGGGGGCCGGCGCGGGGGCGATCCGGGTCCACGTCGCCGGTGCGGTCCAGTCGCCCGGCGTGTACGAGTTGCGCGTCGGTGATCGCGTGCAGGAGGCGATACGTGCGGCCGGGGGGACGACCGCGGAAGCGGACGGCGACTCCCTCAACCTCGCGCAACGGGTGCACGACGAGCAGCGCCTGGACGTCCCGGACCGGGGGGCGAACCCGGTCGGCTCACGGGTGCCCGCCGGGTCGGCGCGTGGTGGTGTCCCGGGGGTCACGCCGGACGCGGCGCGGGCAGGGCGAGATTCGACGGCCCCGGCACCAACCTCGGGGGCCGACCATGACCTGGCGGCGCTGCTGGCCTCGCCGATGACCCCGGACGGGGGCCCGCGCCTCGACATCAACCGCGCGACGGTCGCGCAGCTGGAGAAGTTGCCCGGCATCGGCGAGATCTCGGCCAAGAAGGTCGCGACGTGGCGGGCCGACAACGGGGCAATCCGGACGGTCGTCGACCTGCGCGCCGCCGGGTTATCGACGGCCATCCTGCTCAAGGCCCTGCCGTACCTCGCCCTCGAGTAGGCACGAGGTGGGAAAGGCGGTGGCGAAGGATCGCGCCAGGGGGGCGCAAGCCGCCCGGGGAATCACCTCGTGATCCTCGGCGTGCCGGCCGCCTTCCTCGCCGCCCTCTGGCTGGCGTGGTCGGCGGGAGCGACGGCCGATGGCGACCGGGTCGCCCGCGTGGTCGCGGTCGTGACGGCGGTCACCGTGGCCGTCGCAGGCGGTGCCATCGCATGGCGCGGGCGACGTGGCGTGGCGATCGCGGTTGGCCTCGCCCTCATGGCGGCGGCCGCCGGGATCCTGCGCGCGGCATCGGTCGCTCGAGAAGGCGGTCCGACCTCGCCGGTGACGCCCAGGGTAGTCGCCGTGCGCGGGACGGTCGCGGGACATGCCGAGTGGCGCGGCGCCGCCCAGTGGGTGCCCCTCCGCGTCGAGGCGGTCGCCCGGGCGCCCGGCCAGTGGGAGGCCACCGACGGGCCGGCAGTAATGCGCGCGCCCATCGGCCCGGTCTGGGTGCCGGGGGACGTGGTTGAGGCGTCGCCCCGTGGGACGACGCGCACGACGTTCGAAGCGCGAGACGTTCGCCTTCTCGCCGCCGCGCCGACCGCGACCGGCGCGAACCACGCCCCGATGGCCGAACTGCGCCGGCGACTCGCCGTACCGGTCGAGGCGTGGCTGCCCGAACCGGAAGCCTCGCTGGCGACGAGCATCCTCCTCGGTGACCGGACCGGCCTGCCGTCGTGGCTGCGGGGCGCCTTCAACGCGACCGGGGCGACGCACCTGATCGCGATCTCCGGGTGGAACGTGGCCCTGGTCGCGGGCGCGATCGGGTGGCTGACGACGCGCGGTCCAACGCGACGGCGCCCGGCGTGGCGCGTCGCACGGTCGATCCTGGCGTCGGCGTCGCTGTGGGCCTTCGTTGCCCTCGTCGGGGCATCGGGAAGCGTCCTGCGCGCGGCGGTGATGGCGCAAGTCGCCCTCGGCGCACGCGCGACCGGACGACGCGCGGCGACCGGTGGCGCCCTCCTCTGGGCCGCCGTCGCCCTCGCTGGCGCCGACCCGGCAACCCTTGAGGATGTCGGCTGGCAACTGAGCGTCCTCGGGGCCGCCGGGATCATCTGGCTGGCGCCGTGGCTAGCGGCGAGACTGGCCCCACCGCCTGGCGCATGGTGGGCGCCGGGCCTCCCAGCGACCGTCCGCGAGATGATGGCAGGGGCGATCGCGGCGCAGGCGTGCGTCCTGCCGGTCCTCGCCGGCACGCTCGGGTCGGTGCCCCTCCTCGGCGTGGTCGCGACGACGCCGGGGATCCTCCTCATCCCGCCGCTGATGGGCGCGACGGCGGTCCTGGCCGTGGTCGGAGACCTCCTCGTGCCGTGGCCGACCATCGCCGCAATCGCGTTGCCATCGATTGCGACGGTGGCCTGGGCGCCGACGGCACTGCTCGTACGGCTCGTCGCGTGGGGGGCGACGCTGCCGGGCGCGGTGACGACGTCGCCGCCTTGGCATGGCGCGGCGGTCTTCGCGTACCTCGCGGGCCTCGTCCTGCTGGTCGCCGTCGCCGAGTCGACGCCTCGCCCACCGGCACCGCGACCGGCGCGCACGAGTACCGGGCCGCTAGGCGCCGGCCTTGCCATCCTCATGGCCGCCCTGGCGATGGTGATCGTGCCGGGCATCGGCACCACTCGGGCCGCCGGGGCGCCACCCGCGGGAACGGCGGTCGCACCCGGATTGGCGCCCGCCGTCGTCCCGGGACCGGGTCCACGGGCGAGGGTCATCGTCCCGGCACTGGAGGGCGGGAGCGAAGGGACCCTCGTGATCGTGTCGATGCCCGCCGGACCGCGCCTCGCCATCGGGGGCGGGCCCACCGTCGGGGCGGCGGTCCAGGCCCTCGGCGCGTCGATCCGGCCCTGGGACCGGATGATCGATGCGGTGGTCATCGCCTCGCCTGACGAATCGTCGCTGGTGGGCCTGCCGCGCGTTCTGGCACGCTACCCGGTGGCCACCGTCCTCGACCTGACAGCGGGCACCCGGAACGCACTCCTGGCGGGAATACGCACGGACGCGACGCGGGCGGGTGTAACCGTCGTCGAGATCCCGAACGGCACGCCCCGGGCCGTCGGCGACGCCGTGCGCGCCGAGGCGGGGGCGTGCCCGGGAACGCCGGAGGGGGTGGCCGTCATCGTCCCCATCGGGGCCGGGCCAACGCGGATTGGACGCATGCCGACCGGGCCGACGGCGTGGCCTGCCGTGGCGGTGCGGGTGTGCGCGGGATGGGCCGACATCACGGTCGTGCCGGACGTGACGGGCGCCGCGATCTGGCTGGCGCACGCGCCCGAACCGGAACGTTGGCCCCTCGTCGCGCCCTCCGGCCGACCCCGGTGGCTGGTCGTGCCGTGGCGCGCGTGGCGGACGGATGCCCTCGACACGATCCGCGAGGCGACGGGGGCATCGCGGACGATCGTGCAGGGCGCGCCCGAACCGTGGCGTTCGCCGCCGACGCGACCGGCCGCCTCACCGGGCGCGTGGTGGTTGGCCGCACTGGACGGGACCCTCGACGTGGGGGATGACCGGTAGCCGGACGCAGGCAACTCGACGCCATTCGACGTCGTCCAGATCGCGATCCCTCGCCACGAGGCAGGACGGGTCCCCATGGGATCCGGTGGCGGGTCGGCAGGTCGATAGGCGGAAGCCCCCGCGACCGCCGGCGACCCGGGCTGCGCGCATCCCGGAAACAACCTGGGCCCCGGAACCCGACCACTCGGACCGTCGGCATCCCGTCGGCCTCGCTCACTGCCCTCTCCCACGGATCCGGTGAGGGCAAGGGGGTGGGGTTGGTCCGGTCCCCTCTCCTGCCGGGCGAGGGCGCTTGCGGCAGATAGAAAGGCTTCCCGGTGTGCGGGCGCTACCCTTCCGCGGCCTGATCGCCCGGACGGCCCGTGCGAGACCGTCTCGCGGGCGATGCCGCCCGGGTTCATGAAGGAAGAACGCGACCCATGGCCACCGACGCGCCCGTCCCCGTCGTCGACACGCACGTGCATGCGGGCCTTTCCAAGTACGAACCCGCCGAGAGCCTCCTCGACCAGATGGCCCGCCACGGCGTCGATCATGCCGTGCTCGTCCAGCACATGGGGATGTACGACAACGAGTACCTCGCGCGGTGCGCGGAGGCGCACCCGGGGCGCTTCGCCATCGCCTGCCTTATCGATGCGCACGCATCGGGCGCCGCCGCGCGCCTCGAGGACGCCGTCGCGCGCCACCCGGCGGTGCAAGGGATCCGGCTGTACCTCGCGGACCTGTTCGGGGGGCTCCCCGGTGCGCGGGAACTCTGGGACCGCGCCGACGCCCTCGGCTTGAACGTCACCGTCGCCGGCACGCTGGCGCAGCTGGCCTCCGACGAGATGCAGTCGACGGCGCGGCGCTACACCCGGGCGCGGTTGCACCTCGAACACCTCTGCCACCCAAACCCGAAGGAGGACGCCCCCTTCCCGACGTTCCGTCGCGCCCTATCGCTGGCCGACCTTGACCATTGCGTCCTGAAAGTCAGCGGTTTCTACGGGTTCACCACGTCGCCGTGGTCGCCGTACCTCGACACCTTGCGCTTCGTCGACCTCGCGCTCGAGGCCTTCGGGCCGTCGCGGATGACCTGGGGATCGGACTTCCCGCCCATATCCGGGCGCGAGGGCTACGGCAACGCCATCGCCTTCGCGCGCACGCACGTGCCGGTCGCCGACCCGGCGCTGCGGGCCCAGTTGCTGGGCGGCACCGCGGTGAAGTTCTGGGACTTCCACGCCAAGCGATAGGCGCGACGACGGGCAATCGCGCACGCCGACGGGTGGCCGGGGGACGGCGCACGGTACCGTTTCGTGGGGCGGCATACGCCCCGACAGGAGGACGCCAGTGGCGGTGGCAAGCCCAGTGCGGACTGGCGGGCCGGTCGTCGATACCTTGGAGCTCCGGCAGGCCTTCGGCGAGGTCAAGCGGGTCATCGTCGGCCAGGACACCCTGATCGAGCGCCTGCTGGTCGCGCTGCTCGCGCGCGGTCACATCCTCCTCGAAGGGGTACCCGGCCTCGCCAAGACCCTAGCGGTCAAGACGATCGCCGAGGTCGTCGGCGGGACCTTCCGGCGCATCCAGTTCACGCCCGACCTCGTGCCGGCGGACCTCGTCGGCACGCGCATCTACCGCCAGGCGACCGGCGACTTCGGGGTCGAACTAGGTCCGGTGTTCGCGAACCTGCTGCTGGCCGACGAGATCAACCGCGCACCGGCAAAGGTGCAGAGCGCCCTCCTCGAGGTGATGCAGGAGCGCCAGGTGACGATCGGCGGCCTGTCATACCCCGTGCCTGACCCGTTCCTGGTCCTCGCGACGCAGAACCCGATCGAACATGACGGGACGTACCAGTTGCCCGAGGCGCAGGTCGACCGGTTCATGTTCAAGACGATCGTCGGGTACCCCGACCTGAAGGACGAACTGGAGATCGTGGCGCGCGTGACCGGGGCGCCGACGACGGTCACGACCCGGCTGTCGCCGGACCGGTTGCGCTGGTGGCAGGCGCAGGCCGACCGGGTGACGGTCGATCCCAAGTTGCACGAGTACGCGGTGCAACTGGTGGCGGCGACGCGCAACCCCGACCTCTTCGAGTTGCGTCACCTGCGGCGCTTCGTGACCTACGGGGCAAGCCCGCGGGCGTCGATCAACCTGGTGACGGCGTCGCGGGCGCTGGCGTTGCTGCGGGGGCGCCCCTACGCCCTGGCCGAGGACATGTGGACGCTGGCACCGGACATCTTGCGCCACCGGCTGGTGCTGTCGTACGAGGCGCTCGCCGAGGACGTGGCGGTCGCGGACGTCGTGAACCAGGTGCTGGAACGCGTGCCGGTGCCCCACCTCGGGTACCCGGGCGAGTCCGAAGGCCCGGGTGACCGGGCAGAGCGGATCCTTGGGGCGAACACCGACGGCACCGGGGCCTCGCCCCGACGGCGGTGGTGGTGGCCCTTCGGGCGGCGCGCGTGACCCTCGGCTTCCGCTGGTGGCGCCGCCACCGCGAGGAAGCGCCGGTGCCGGTCGTCGGGCCACTGCCGGGCGGTGCGGAACGGCTGCTGCGCCGCCTCGACCTCGCGGTGGTGCGGCGCCTTGATGGCCTGCGCCAGGGCGAACACCCGACCGACGCCTTCGGGCCGGGCCTCGACCTGGCCGCGCTGCGGCCGTACGCGCCGGGCGACGACGTGCGGGCGCTGGACTGGAACGTCACGGCGCGGACGGGCACGCCGCACGTGAGGCGGTACCACGAGGACCGGGACATCGGGGCGTGGCTGGTCCTCGACCTGACCGCGTCGATGGCGTTCGGGTCGGGCGCCGAGACGAAGGCGGACCGGGTGCTGGGCATCGCCGGCACGCTGGCGCGACTGCTGCAGGCGCGCGGCGACCGCGTGGGCGCGCTCCTGTATGGCGGGTCGGCAGCGGTGTCGGCCGGCGCGCGCCGGGCCAGGCGGGGGGCGTCCGGGGCAAGGCGCATCGTCCCGGCGGGCCTTGACTCGTCGCCGCGGGTCAACCGTCGCCCCGCCGACCGGATCGGCGCCGCATCCGGACGGACGCACGTGCTGCGCCTGCTGCAACGCGCGATCAGCGTCGCACGTGGCCTTGCCCGCACGGCGGGTCAACGCCACGCCACGGGGACTGATAGGCCGGTCTCCGACCTCACCACCCTCCTTGACCAGGCGGTTGCGCAGGTCCCGGGACGCGCCCTCGTCTTTGTCATCACCGACGGCCTCGACGCCCCCACGGGCGCGACCGGCCCGGACGACGGCGCGCCCTGGGCACGAAGCCTGCGGGCGCTGGCCGCGCGCCACGACGTCACCGGGATCATCGTGCGCGACACGCGCGAGGCGGAGCTGCCCGACGCCGGGGTCGTGACCTTCGAGGATCTCGAAACGGGCGAACAGGTCGTGATCGACACGAGCCAAACGGCGGTGCGCGAGGCATTCGCGAAAGAGGCGCGCTCGCGCCACGCGGCCATCGACCGGGCGTTCGCGCGGGCCGGGGCGTTGGCTTGGCCCGTCAACACGGCCGAACCGGTGTTGGGCTCGATCGTTCGCCTGCTCGAAACGCGACGCCGGATGGCGGCAGGGCTGCGTCGCACGCGCCCGGCGGCCGGATAGCGGGCGGCGAACCGCGATGGAACTTGCCGACGCGACGCCTCTGTGGTGGCTTGCGCCCGCCGTCGGACTGCTTGGCGCGTATGTCGCCATGCAAGCCCGGCGGTCGCGCGAAGCGGTGCCGTTCCCGGCGGTCGCGCTCCTGAGATCGGCACTCGGCGAACGTCCTTCCTTGGCGTGGCGCCGCCACCTGCCGGCCGCGGCGATCCTGCTGTCGATGGCCTTCGCGGCGGTCGCCCTCGCGCGTCCGGCGCTACGGACACCCGTGCCGAGGGAACGGACGACCATCATCCTTGTCCTCGACACCTCGGGTTCGATGCAGGCGCGAGACCTGTTCCCCTCGCGCATCGACGCGGCAAAGGCCGCCGCGCGAGGCTTCGTCGGGACACTGCCAGACGGGTTCAGGGTGGGGGTGGTGCAGTTCGCGTCGCAGGCATCGCTCGTGCAACCGGTGACGGACGACCTGCGGGCAGTGCGGCGGGCGATCGACGGCCTCGAGGCGGATGGCGGGACTGCGATCGGGGATGGCCTGCAGGTCGCGTTGGCGTCGCTGCCACCGGAGACGTTCGCCGCCCCGGAAGGGTTCGTGCCGGGCACGGCGGCCCCGGGCGCGCCGACGACGCCGGGAGTGCCCGAGATCCTTGGCACCGGCCAGATGGGCGGGCCGCCGGTGCCACCGGCAGTCGTGCTGCTGTTGACCGACGGCCAGAACACGGAAGGGCCGGACCCGCGGGTCGCGGCAGGATCGGCGCGTGACCAGGGGATACCGGTCTTCACCATTGGGATGGGTGGAAGGGCAGCACCATTCGGCCCCGGCGCCGGGCGGTCGAATGGCGTGGATGAGGCACTGCTCGGCGAGATCGCGGCCCAGACTGGCGGCCAGTACTACTTCGCGCCAGGCGTCGGCGACTTGAACCGGATCTACGCCGACCTCGGGCGCGCCCTAGGGTGGGACTGGGAACGCCGCGAGATCGGGCACTGGTTCGGTGCCGTCGCCCTCGGCGCGGCCGTGATGGCGACGGTGCTCGCCGCGTGGTGGCTCGATCGAGCGCCGCGCCCCGGCCCGGCAGCACCCGGGCGATACCGGTCATGACCCCCGAAGCGGTCCTCGACGCCGTCCTCGAGGCATCGAGGACGCGTGGGATCGAGTGGAAGGAACCGGTCCTGCTCTGGGGCGTGCTCCTCGTGCCTGCGATCCTCCTCCTCGCCGGACTGGCGCGAGCCACCCGGGCACGCACGCGCGACCTGTTCCGCGTACCGGGGACGGCGACACGCCCGCGTCACGGGCGGTGGCGTCGCGCCCTCGCCGGCGCCGTAACAACCATCGGCATCGCGGGTCTCGCGGCCGCGTTTGCGCGACCGACATGGACGCACCCGCAACCCCGGGACCGGGCCACGGTCGTGGTGGTCCTCGACGTGTCCGCGGCGATGCGCGCGACCGACGTGGCGCCGTCGCGCATCGAGGCGGCCCGGCGCATCGTCCGCGAGGCTCTCGACGCGGCCCCGGCACGGTTGCAAGTCGCTGGCGTGGCGTACGGACCGACGGCGTATCTGGTGGCGCCGCCCACCCACGACCATGGCGCGGTGACGGCCGCCCTGCAAGCGGTGCGGACGGTGACCGGCGCGGCGCCGGGCGACGCACTCGCGGTGGCGATGGCCGCGATCCCGACGTCCGGCGGGGGCACGGCAGCCGGGACTGATGGCGCACCCGCGCGCGTGCCGTCAGCGATCGTGCTCATCGCGACCGGCGACGCGACGGCAGGGCGCCCGATCGAGTACGCGACGGCGGCGCTTGGCGAGGCGCACGTGCCGGTCCACGTCGTGCCGGTCGGCCCCAACGGCACGGTGCCTACCCCGGGACCAAACGCGGTGCCTGCGCCGTTTGCTCCTCGCGCCTTGCAGGCGATTGCCCGACAGACGGGCGGGCGAACCCTCGACCGGCCACAGTCCCGTGACTGGCGCGAGATCTTCGACGCGATCCCCGAGGACGTCGTCGTCGAGGACCTGCCGGAGGAGGTCGGGCATCTCGTCGGTGGCGGCGCCCTCGCGGCGTGGGTCCTCGGGATGGCCACGATGGTGGCCACGGCGCGGCGGGTCGTCTAGCAGGACGGCCGAGACCCAGGCAGGGCGCCGCGACGGCGGGCCAACTAGTCGCGGTCGTGACGGTCGCGGGAGTCGTGCTGTTCGCGTGGGGCCTGGCGCGAGGCACGGCGCAGGCCCTTCCGTAGGGCGCGCGCCTGCGGGCTGTCCACCAGGATGTCGACGAGCGCGGGACCCCCGTGGCCTAGACCTTGGTCGTAGGCGCGGAAACGGGCGACGGCCCCTTGCGCGCGATCAGCCTCGTGCTCGACCGAATCAACGTGGATGTCGTCCGTGAAAAACTGGATGGCCGCCTGCAACTGGCCGCGCCCGGGGGAGGCACCCTCACCGAACGGTTGCACGCTCAGGTCGGCGACCTCGCCCCGCGACCGCTCGACCTGCTCACCCAACTTGGACGCGATCTCCGCGGCCTGGTCGGTCGGGAACCAGACGGCGGCACGCACGCCGGGATGGTCGATGAAGAGGGCGGTGCAACAGCCGTCACGGCAGTTGCCGATGTCTAGGCGATCCACGAGACCAGTGCGATAGCCGACGAATGCGGTCGGCCACGGCTCGTCATCGTCCCCGTCGCCACCGTCGTCGTCATCATCGTCGTCGTCATCGTCATCGTCGCCACCGCCTCCCCCGCCATCCGACAGTTGCGGTTCCTGGCCCTCGACGGCATGCGGGCGATCAAGGACGCCCGTGGATCCGGTGCCTGCGGGGCCCTGGCTGGCGAGGACGTCGCCAAATCGCTCGCCTAGCGCGGAGACGACGCGGGCGAAGGCCTTCAGGGCAGGGTCGCCGTCGTCACCCTCGACGAAGGAGGCCAAGCGCGCGGCGAGGGCGTCTTGCCCGCGCGGGGATTGGACGAGGCGACGCACCGCGCGCAGGAACGCGTCGGCATCATCCTCGCCGGCCCCCGCGCCGCGGCGCGCCGGTGACCCGACCCGGCGAGGACGGTCCTCGGACGCATGCGCCGGCCCGGACTGGCCGAGGGTGCGGAGCCATCCCTCGACGCTTTCAGCGGTCCGACCCAAGTCGGCGGAGTCGTCGTTCGGGTTCCTGCGATCGCTCATGTGGTCCGTGCCCGTGAAGTCTAGCGGGAGGCGCGCCGCGCATGGGACGATCACCGCACCCGTTGCCGCCGTGCGCCATCGAAAGTATGCAGAATGGCGCACCGCCCAAGGCCGGACGGGCGCGCGCCCCGCGATCGACGCCTCGCCGAGGCTGCCCCGCCGGCGGGCCATGAACGCCTGCTCGAGGCCCACGACCGATGAGACCATCCCTGGGAACCCGCGACCGATGACCACCGAGACTGGCGCACGCGTGCGGCCCGCCGCCCTCGTTCCGGGCGACCTCGTAGCGTTCGTCGCACCAAGCCGGCCCGTCGAACCGGAGGCGATCAACTTCGCGGCGCGCCTGCTCGAAGGGTGGGGGCTGCGCACGACGACACGATGGCTCGTGCCCGGCGGCCGGGGCTACCTCGCGGGCGAATCGGACCGTGCGCGGGCGCGGGCGATCGAGGAAGCGTTGGCGGACCCCGACGTGGCGATGGCGTGGTGCGCCCGCGGGGGCTACGGTGCCGGGCGCCTGCTGCCCTTGATCGACTGGGACCGCCTCCGTGGGACCGGGCGACCGGTCGCCCTCGTCGGGTATAGCGACGTCACGGCGCTCCACCTGGCCATCGCCCGGGAACTTGGCTGGACGACCTTCCATGGGCCGGTCGCGGCACTGGTCAAGGCCGACGGTCCCGGGGTGACGACCGGCGGCTTGCACCGTGCCCTGACCGGCGTGGAAGCACCCGGGAGGCTGCCGGTACCGGGAGAGGCCGACGGTTGGGCGCCCTTGGTGCGGGTGGTGCGGCCGGGCCGCGCGACGGGACCCCTGACCGGCGGCAACCTCGCACTCGTCGCATCGCTCGTCGGCACGCCCTGGGCGATGCGGGGCAAGGGGTGCCTCGTCGTGCTCGAGGACGTCGGCGAGGCACCTTACCGGGTCGACCGCTTGCTCACGCAACTGCGCCAGTCCGGTGCCCTCGACGGCTGCGTCGGCATCGCGTTCGGGTCGTCACCGACGTGCGAACGGGCGCCCGACGACCGACCATCGCTTGACTTGCTTTCCGTCCTTGACGACCTGCTCGGCGACCTTGGGGTGCCCGTGACGTACGGGTGGCCGATCGGGCACACGGCGCACCAGTGGACGCTGCCGTTCGGCGCGCGGGCAACGATGGAGGCCCGCTCCGGGGACTTCGCGGAGGCGTGGCTATCGATCGACGAGACGGGGATGGAGGCGGCGCGATGAAAACGCCGGTAGCGATCGGCGAGGAAGTGCGCGCGGCGCTCGCCGCCGGGCGCGCGGTCGTGGCGCTCGAAAGCACGCTGCTGGCGCATGGCCTGCCGTACCCGGAGAACGCGGCGCTGGCGCGGGACCTCGACGCGATCGTGCGCGGTGCCGGCGCGGTGCCGGCGACGGTGGCGGTCATCGGCGGCGTGCCAGTGGTCGGCCTCGACGCCGCCGGGATTGACCGGCTGGTGCAAACGCCGGGGATGGCGAAACTCAGTGCGCGCGACCTGGCGCTGGCGATGGCAAGCGGGATCGACGGGGCGACGACGGTCGCTTCGACTGCGGCGCTGGCGGCGGCGGCCGGCATCGGCACCTTCGCCACGGGTGGCCTCGGCGGCGTGCACCGTGGCGCGCGCGACACCTATGACGAGTCGGCCGACCTGGCGACGCTGGCGACGACGCCCCTGGTGGTCGTGTGCGCCGGGGTCAAGTCCCTGCTGGACATCCCGGCGACGATCGAACGCCTGGAGTCGCTGAACGTTGCCGTCGCCGGCTACCGGACCGACCGTTTCCCGGGCTTCTACCGGCGCGACGGTGGCGTCGGCCTTGACTGGACGCTCGAGGACCCGGAGGCGGTCGCACGCGCGGCGCAGGCACGGGACCGGCTACGCGCGGCGGGCGTCGCGGGCGCGGGCGGCGCCCTCGTGCTGGCAAACCCGCTGCCGGCGGAGGAGGAACTTGATGGCGCGCTTCACGACGCGGCGCTCGCGACGGGCCTTGCCGAGGCGGCTCGACGCGGCATCCACGGCAAGGCGGTGACCCCGTTCCTCCTGGCGCACTTCCACGTCGCCACGGGCGGAGAGAGCCTCCGGGCGAACCTGGTCATCGTGCGAAGGAACGCACACCTGGCGGCTGAGGTCGCCGTCGCACGTGCGAGGCTTGGCGCATGACGGCGACCCTCCTCGCGCTTGGCGCGGCGCTGACATGGGGCGTGGGCGACTTCCTGGGTGGCCTGATGTCGCGGCGCTTGCCGACGACGACGGTGATGGTGATCTCGCAGGGCTTCGGGCTGGTTGCCGTGACCATCGCGTTCCTCGCCACCGGCGCGACGCTTCCTGACGAGTCCCCGGCCCTCCACGCGATCGGTGCGGGGGCGCTTGGCGCGCTCGGGCTCGCCGCCTTCTATCACGCCCTCGCGACGGGCATGGTCAGCCTCGTGGCGCCCATCGCGGCCACCGGCGTGATCGTGCCGGTCGGGATCGGCCTGTGGGGCGGCGAGGCCGTCGGCGCGACCGGTTTCGCCGGGATCGCCACGGCGATCAGCGGCGTGGTCCTCGCGTCCGTCGCGCCATCCGGCCAGGGCGGCGCCGACCCGACGGACCAGGCGGTCCGGACGCGAAGCCTGGCACTCGCCGTGGTCGCGGCGCTGCTCTTCGGCGGGTACTTCGCGGTGTTCGCCACGGCGACCAAGGGTGGCTTGCTTGGCGCATCGCTGGTCCAGCGGCTGGCGTCACTTGCCACGGTCACGGCGATGTGGGTGGTCGCACGGCGCGGGCAGGCATTCGCGCTCACCTTCGCCGTCCCGCCCGGCATCGCGACGGGCACCGCGCTGGCAGGTCTGGCAGGCACCGGAATGCTTGACATCGCTGCCAACATCTTGTACGGCGGGGCGAGCCTGACTGGCTTGCTCAGCCTGGCGTCCGTCCTCAGCTCGCTCTATCCGGTCGTGACGGTCCTGCTTGCGCGACTGGTCCTCGGCGAACGGCTAGCGGCGGTGCAGGGCGCGGGGGTCGTCCTAGCATTGACGGGGACCACCCTGATCGCGGTGCGCTAGCCGGCCTGAAGCGCCACCGGCACCGGTTCGGCAAGGGCACGACCCTTGATAGCCGCGAGGATCGCGTCGTACGACGCGGCGAAGGCGGCGACGCCCTCGACCTCGAGGCGCGCGGTCACGGCGGCGAGGTCGATGCCCGCGGCGGCGATCCCGGCAAGCGTCTCGCGCGCACCATCGATCGCGCCAGGCGCGTCAATCGTGCGCACCGGTTCACGCGTGCCGCGCAGGATCGCATCAAGGGTCGGCGCAGGCACCGTATCGACGGTGTCGGGGCCGATGAGGGCATCGACGTAGTAGGTCGCAGGAAAGGCCGGGTTCTTGACGCTGGTGCTTGCCCACAAGAGGCGCTGCGGGCGGGCGCCACGGGCGACGAGGTCACGCCACCGGGGCGACGCGGCGAGGTCAAGCCACGCGCCGTAGGCGACGCGGGCGTTGGCGATCGCCGCCTGCCCGCGAAGCCCGGCACGTGACCCGTCAAGCAGCGGGTCGACGGCGGTATCCACGCGGCTCACGAAGAAACTTGCGACGGACGCGACGCGGGACAGGTCGCCCCCGCGCGCCGCTAGCATGTCAAGACCGTCAAGGTACGCGCCCGCTGCCTCGAGGTAGCGGTCGATCGCAAACAGGAGGGTGACGTTGACGTTGATGCCCTCGGCGATCGCGCCGGCGATGGCGGGGATGCCCTCGCGCGTGGCAGGGATCTTGACCATCAGGTTCGGGCGGTCGACGGCGGCCCAGATGCGCCGCGCGGCCTCGAGGGTGCATTGCGCGTCCCGCGCGAGGCGGGGGGAGACCTCGAGGCTGACGAAGCCGTCGGAGCCGTCACGGGCGTCGAAAGCCGGGCGCACGAGGTCGGCGGCGCGACGGATGTCCGCGACGGCGACGCGTTCGAGGACTTCCTCGGGATCGAGGCCCTCGCGAAGCAGGCCGGGGATCTCCGGGTAGTCGCCGCCACCTCCGGCGATCGCCTTCTCGAAGATGCTGGGGTTCGAGGTGACGCCGCCGAGCCCCGCCGCGACCAGGTGCGCGAGTGCCCCCGAGGCAAGCAACGGGCGGCTGATGGTGTCTAGCCAGATCGACTGGCCGAGGGCGTGCAGGCGGTGGAGGACGCCGGGCGTGGTGCCCGGGGACGGTGCGCGGTCGGCCATGTCGTGCCCCTCCGGCGCCACGGGCGGTGCGCCGACCCCGAGTGTACGAGGGGGCATGCGCCAGTCGCGGGGCCTCGGCGGTGGCTAGACGGCGGTCCACCCGCCGTCGGCGACGAGGCAGGACCCGGTGACCAGGCTGGATGCCGGGCTCGCGAGGAAGAGGACGGCATGGGCCACCTCCTCGGGCTTGCCGAGGCGCCCGAGGGGGATCTTCCCGACGATCTCGGCGCGGACGGCCGGGTCGCCCAGGTAGTCGCGCGTCAGCCCCGTCTCGACGAAGGTCGGGCCCACGGCGTTGACCCGCACCCCCAGTGGCGCCCAGTCGACGGCAAGGGACCGGACCAGGTTGACTACCCCGGCCTTCGCCGCGCTGTACGCGGGGGACCGGGGCGTGGCGACGAGGCCGTGTTGCGAGGCAATGGCGACGATCGACCCGTGCCCGCGCGGGACCATGCGGCGCCCCGCGGCCTGACAGGTGAAAAACACGCCCTTCAGGTTGATGTCGATCACGGTGTCCCACTCGGCCTCGGTCAGGTCAAGGCCGGGCTTGCGGATGTTCACGCCCGCGTTGGCGACGGCAATGCCGAGCGGGCCGAGACCGTCCTCGGCCCGCGCGAAGGCCTCGTTGATCGAGGAGACGTCGGTGACGTCGAGGGGGACGAAGACGGCGCGCCGGCCGAAGGCGGCAACGTCGGCGGCGAGGGGAACGGCGGCGGCGTGGCGCGCCGGCAGGTCGGCGATGGCAATGTCGGCACCGGCCGCCGCGAGGGCGCGCACGATGGCGGCACCGAGGCCGCCGGTGGCGCCGGTGACCAGGGCGACCTGCCCGCGGAGGGAGAACGGGGAAATGTCCATGCGTCGATGCCGTCAGCGGCCCTTCAGGCCCATGCCCCACGATCGCAGGTTGTCGATGCTCGTGCGTGCGCAATCCACCATCGGGCGGTCACCGGCATCCTGCTCGACACAGTGCCACTCGACGCCCCCGGCCTCGGCGGCGTCGAGGATGCCCGGCCAGTCGAGGCGCCCCTGACCGACCTCGGCGAAGGTGCGCCGATCATCGTGGGTCATGTCCTTGCAATGGATGATCGGGATGCGCCCGGCGTGGGCGCGAAGCATGGTGACGGGGTCGCCGCCTCCCTTGGCGATCCAGAAGACGTCCGGCTCGAAGGCGACGTCCGCTGGGTCGGTCTCCCCGATGAGGATGTCGATGCCGGTGAGGTGGGGGGCGTCGACGATCGGGGCCAACTCGAAGTCGTGGTTGTGGTAGCCGAGGACGAACCCGCGTTCGCGGCACCGGGCGCCGACGCGGCTGAGGGAGGCAGCGGCTTGGCGCCAGCCGGCGAGGTTCTCGCGGCGCGATGCGTGGAGGTACGGGCAGTAGATCCACCGGTTGCCGATCTCGCCGTTGTAGTCGAGCTCGCGATCAAGGTCGCCCTCGAGCGTCTCGAGCGCAACATGGGTGCCAGCGGGCTGGACGCCGGCATCGGCGAGGAGGCGACGCAGCGAACCAGCATCAAGGCCGCCGTAACCGGCGAACTGGACGCCGTCGTAGCCCATGGCGCCGACCTCGTGGACGGTGCTACGGAAGGCGTCGGCATCGCCCGTGCGCGACCGAAGGGTGTAGAGCTGGAGGGCGACGGGGAGGGCGCGGCGGGTTCCGGTCACGGGTCACGACCTTTCGGCGGCGGAAGCCCCGGGCGAGCCGCGGGCGCCGCCGCTCGGCCTCGTCACGGCTTGCCGGAGGGCTACCGCCAGATGGGCCACTATACCCGCGTGCCGCCCGGCAGGTACCCTGCGCCCCGGCGCGTCACCCGGGAAGGCCCGGCAGTGCGGGGCCAGGGAGAGGGTCGGGATGGAGAGGATCCGGGTCGGGACGATCGGGAGCGGGGGAATCGTGCAGGCGATCCACATCCCGCAACTGCTGTCCCACGGCAAGGTGGACTTCGCGTGGTGCGCGGACATCGACGAGGCGACGGCCGCCGGGGCGGCGCGGAAGGCGGGCGCGCCCCGATGGGGGACCGACTACCGGCAGCTCCTGCGGGACCATCCAGTCGACGCGGTGACGATCGGCACCCCGCACGTTTCTCACCACGACGCGGTGATGGCGGCCCTTGACGCGGGCGTCCACGTGTGCTGCGAGAAGCCCCTGGCGATGAGCCTTGCCGAGGCGGAGGCAATGGCGGCCGAGGCGCGCCGCCTCGGAGTCGTGACCTTCGTGCCGTTCTCGTACTGGTTCGTGCCGGCGGCGCGCCTGCTGAAGGACCTCATCGACGAGGGCGCCCTCGGGCGCCTGACCCACGTGAACGGGTACTACGGTCAGGGGAACGCCTTCGGCGACGGCCCGATGCGGTGGCGGTTCCAGAAGGCAATCGCCGGAAGCGGCGCGCTCGGCGACCTCGGGTCGCACCTGATCTCGCTCACCCACCTCTGGGGCGGCCGGATCGCGCGCCTGACCGCGCAGATGAAGACGTTCGTGCATGACCGCCAGGTGGAGGGCACGAGCGAACGCGCGCCGGTCGACGTGGACGACGACGTGCAACTGCTTGGCGAACTCGAGAACGGCGCCCTCGTGAACCTGTCCGCCTCGCGGACGTATGCCGGTCGCGCGAACTTCCAAAGGGTCGAGGTCAGCGGATTCGACGGCGGTGCGGTGTACGACAACTCCGAACGGTCGCGGCTGGAGGTCTGCCTCGGACAGGCGTGGACCGCGCGAAACCAGTGGGCAATGATGCAGGCCCTGCCCCGCCACCACCTGACGCAGATGCACGTCTTCGCCGACGCGATCCTTGCGGGGAAGGCGCCGGTGGAGGTCCTGCCGAACTTCGAGGTCGGTCTTGAGGTGCAACGGGTCATGGACGCCGTCGAACGGTCGGCACGGACCGGCGCGTGGGTCGAGTTGTAGGCACGGACAGGACAGACGTCGATGCGCGTCGTGATCGCCGGGGCAGGCGCCCTCGGCACGACTTACGCGGTACTCCTTGCGCGGGCGGGCGCGGAGGTCACCATCCTCGCCCGTCCGGCCCGGGCCGCCGACCTCGAGGCAGGCCTCCAGATACGAGGACTGGTCGAGGCGACCGCGACGGCACGGGTGGTGACGACCGGTGCCGAGGTGGGGGAGGTCGACTACCTGATCCTGGCGACAAAGGCCGGTGACGCCGCGAGCGCGGTCGAGGCCCTGCGCGGGGCGGAGGTCGGAACCGCAATCTCGCTCCTGAACGGCCTCGGGAAGAACGACGCCCTCGACCGGGCGTACGGGCCGGAGCGGGTCCTTGGGGCGGCCTGCGCCGTCGTGGCCGGACGGGGCGACCGCCCGGGCGAGGCAATCCTCACGATGAACCGGGCGACGTGGCTCGGCGAACGGCGCGCGGCCCGCGTGGCGAGTGGCATCCGGGAAGCGGATGCGGTCCGCACCGAACGCGCGGCGCGGCTTGCGGCCGTTTTCCGTGCAGCGGGCCTACCTTCATGGTCGGTCGACGATGGCGACGCGGTCGAATGGTACAAGTTATGTGCACTATTGCCGGGATCGCTCGTGACGTCGCTCGCGCGATGCAGTTACGGCGAGATGGCCCTTCATCCCTTGCTCGCGCGCCAGTTCGTATCGCTCATGCGCGAGACCTTTAGCGTTCCCGCATCCCTCGGAATCCTACGGCACGGAGCGGCCTCGCCCTTTGACCCGCCCGGAGCGCCATGGAGTTTCGGCACGTGGTTGTCCGGTGAGGACGGAGTCGCGCTCGCCGGCCTGCGGGTGATCGGGGAAGCCCAGGCGGCCTCCCGGCAGAGAGTGATGCCGTCGATGCTTCAGGACGTCCTCGCCGGGCGCGTCACCGAGGTCGAGGCACTGGTCGGCGGCTTGCTCGCCCGGGCCCGGGAGGCGGGCCTGGCCCTGCCTGCGACCGAGGCCTGCTACCGACTGTTGCGCGGCCTCGAGGACGTCGCGACCGCGCGGGCGTAAGGCGGGCGACCGGGCGCGTGGCGGCAAAAACGACGACGCCCCCCATGCCGCGAGGGCACGGGGGGCGCCAGATGGCCCGGGGGCGTCGACGGCAGGCGCGTCGCGCCTACTTGAGGAGTTCGTTCGCCTTCTGCACGGCGGCGGTGGTCGCATCCCCGACGCTGGCCTTGTTGTCGAAGTAGTTCTTCAACTCGGCGTTCACCGCAGTGTTGATCTGGCCCAACTTGAAGTTGGCGGGGAGTTCCATCACGCCGGCCCCCTGCGGGTAGGCCTTGAGGATGGTCTGATAGATCGGATCACGTTCCTTGAGCAACTTGGCGTCGTTCCAGACGTCGGTCCGGCCGCCGGGGCTGCCTGCCCCGCCGAAGACCTGTTCGACGCCGTTGTCCTTGTTGGAGACAAACTTCAGCCACTCCCAGACGGCCGCCTGCTTGTCCACCTTGGTGAGGCCCATGCCGGAGCCGGAGGCCATGGTGCCGCGCTTGCCGTCCTTGCCCTTCGGCATGAGGGTGATGCCGACCGGGAAGGTGACCTCGGTCTGGCCGGGCTTCTTGTACTCGGCGACGAGGCCAGGGGTCGTGCTATGCATCGCCAACTTGCCCATCGCGAAGAGGCCGCGCTGCCCGCCCAAGTTCAACGGAGCACCCTCGACCTTGCGGTTCGGGTCGTCGATGGTCTGGTGCTTGTAGATGAGGTTGTGCAACCACTCCAGACCGGCACGGGACTCGGGCGAGTCGAGGAGGCACTTCTTGCCCTCGTCGTCGAAGTATTCGCCGCCGAACTGACGAATCCAGTACACACCAAACTCGGGGAACCCGGCCGCGACCGGCCAGTAGCCCCACTGATCGGCGTCCTTCTTGGTCAACTTCTTCGCGATTTCGACGAACTCGTCAATCGTCCAGTTGCCGTCATCGGGAATCTTCACGCCGGCCGCGTCGATGAGGCTCTTGTTGTAGTAGAGGACGTTCGTGCCGTAATGGCTGTGCGTTGGGACGGCGAACAACTTGCCGCCGACCGAAAGGGCGTCCATCATGGACTTGAAGTAGATGCCACGTTCGAAGCGTGCGTCTTGCTTGACCAGGTCGTCGAGGGGCTTGAAGATGCCCTTGGTCGCCTGTTCCCGCCCGTTCTCGCCGTCGGCGACGACGCCGAACCAGGAACCGTCGGGCAGCGTGGCGGCGGCGGCGAGGACGGAGAGTTTCTCGCCCGCATTCGGCTTGGCATCGACGAAGTTGACGGTGACTTTGGAATCGGGGGTGAAGAACTTCTTCGCCCGGTTGTCGTAGAACTGGCTGTGGCCGGTCGGGTTCGTGACGCCGTCGCGCGTCAGGATCTCAATCGTGACCGGGCCAGTGGCCGCGGCGGGTGCGGGTGCCTTCGTCGGCACTGCCGCGGCGGCAGCGACGGTCGGTGCGGGCGCGGCGGGCGCGGGCGCCTTCGTCGGGGCGGCGGGCGCCGCCGCCGGGGCGGCATCACCACCGCACGCGGCCAGCACGAGAGCGAACGCGGTCCCCCCAATACCGAGCAACCGGCGGCGCGTGGCGCGGCCCGGGCCGGTCTCCTCTTGGCTCATCTCAGACATGCCCTTTCTCCTCGGCGGCAGCGAGTGACGGCGCGCACGCGCACCTAACGCACCCACTTGACGCACGTGGAAGCAGTGTAGGCAATGGGCGCGGTGAGGGCAACCGCGGCGGGGTCACGCCACGCGGTCGCCGCCCCGATAGACGGCCGCGACGGCGCGAAGCGCCCGCGGGTCGGTCAGGGGGTCACCACGTACGAGGAGGAGGTCGGCGACGCGCCCGGGCGCAATCCGGCCGAGGTCCGCCCCAAGCCCGAGGGCATCGGCAGCGACGGCGGTCACCATCCGAAGCACCAGGGGCACCGGCAGTCCGCTGCGTTCGGCGATCAGAATGACCAACCACGGCAGGTCTGGGCTTGCATCCTCCCACTGTCCCACGATGGCATCGGTGGAGAAGAAGGATGGCACGCCGAGTTCGAGGCCGCGCCGAAACCAGTACCACCGCTCGTGGTGGCTTGCAAGGTCGCGCCGTTCGACCGCGTCGAGGGGGGCGGTTCGTGGCTTCTCGGCCAAGACGCGCGACGGGTTCGTCGCCATGTTCCGATACTGCCCGCGGGCGGCCATCTCTCGAGCGATGGCTTCGTCAAAAGCGACCGCGTCACCTGCCTCGTCAAGCCAGTTGCCGTGTTCCAGCACATCGACGCCGGCACGGACGGCGTGCGCCATGCCCTCGGTGCCGAGGACGTGTGCGGCAACGGGTCGGCCAAGTCGGTGCGCGTCATCCACAATCGCCCGCAACTCGCGTTCGTCGAACTGGGCGCGCCCGACACTGGTGCCGGGCGTCATGCGTCCACCGGTCGCCATCACTTTCACGAAATCGGCGCCGTCACGGATGAGGCGGCGCGCGAGGGTGCGGGCCGCCTCTGCCGAGTCAACCTCGCCCCCGCAGGCCCAGAGGTGGCCCCCGGTCGTGGTCACTGGCGGGCCGCAGGTGAGCAGTCGCGGCCCGGAAAGCAGGTGCGAGGCGATGCCGTCCCGCAACGCCTGCAGGAAGGTGCCCCGGCTACCGCAGTCGCGGACGGTGGTCACGCCCGCCTCGAGCATCTGGCGCGCATGCGCGGCGCTGCGGACGAGCAACTGCGCGTCGTCATGCGTCCGGCAGAGATCGATGAAGTTCTCGCCCCGTCGGATCATCAAGTGGACGTGGGCATCGACAAGGCCGGGAAGCACGGTCGCGCCGGGATGTTCGACGACCTCGGCACCCGGCGGGACCGGGATGGCGGCGGCGGGTCCGACGGCGGCGATGCGATTTCCCACGACGAGGATCGCGGCGTCCTCGATCACCTCGCCAGGGGCGACGGCGCCGATGGCGTCGAGGTCGCGCCCGTCGGAAGGGACGGTTGGCCCGGTCGCAAGGAAGGCCTGGCCGACGCGGAAGTACCGGCGGCGGGGGGCGTCTCGCACGGTGGGAGCCTGACTAGTACGCGATGGCGTTGAAGCCGGCGTCGACGTGGAGGATCTCGCCGCTGACGTTCCGGCCGAGGTCGCTGCAGAGGTAGACGACCGCGTTGCCGGCATCGACCGGATCGACGTTGCGCCGCAGCGGCGACTGCTTCTCGGCGTGGTGGAGCATCTCGAGGAACATCGGGATGCCCCGGGCGGCCATGGTGCGCGCCGGTCCGAGCGACAGGAGGTTGACGCGGATGTTGTCCGGGCCGAGTTCGGCCGCGAGGTAGCGCCCGGTCGAGTCGAGGGCGGCCTTGGCGATGCCCATCGCCTTGTACCCGAGGACGACCTTCTCTCCACCGTAGTAGGTGAGGGCGACGACCGACCCTCCGCCGCGCTTGCGCATGTGTGGTTCGACGGCGCGGGTGAGGGCAATCAACGAGTAGACGCTGACTTCGAACATCACGCGAAAGTCGGCGCGCTCGGTGTCGGTGACGCGCCCCATGAGGGCCTTGGCGCCGCCGCCGGCGATCGCGTGGACGAGGAAGTCGATGCCGTCGACCTTTTCGCCCAGGTCGGCGAAGGCGCCCTCGACCTGCGCGTCATCGGAGACGTCGACCTCGGCGAGGATGGCGCCGGGGATGTCGGCGGTCAAGTCGGCGACGTGGCGGGCGTAGCGCGCCTCGTGCGTGAAGGCGAGCTTCGCGCCCTCGCGCAAGCACGCCTGGGCGATGCCCCACGCGTAGCCGTGACGCTCGGAGAGGCCGGTGATGACGCCGATCTTGCCTTCAAGCAGGCCCGCCATGGCGCGTACCTCCAGATGGGCGCCCGCATGGCGGCGACCGGGGCGGACGATACCACGGGGGTGCCGGGAGGCCGTCGTCGCATGGCGCGGGAGCGCCGCGCCGCGCGTCCCGCGTCAATCGCGCGTGGCGCCACGCTGGGCGAGGAAGATGCCCCCGAGGATGGCGACGGCGCCCGCGAGGAGGCCGGGGCCGACCGGTTCGCCGAGGACGACGAAGCCGGCGACGACGCTCAAGGGGGGCACGATGTACTGCAGGTTGGCGATCCGGGCGACCGGCAGGACGCTGAGGGCGTAGGTCCAGAGGGTGAAGTTGAACGCGGTTGCGAAGGTGCCGAGCCACCCAAGGGCGAGGACGGTCCTCATGCTGACGGTCGCGTAGCCGTCGAAGCTGCCGCCGATTCCGACGGCGAGGACGGCACCGGTCGCGAGGCTGCCGATCGCGGCACCGGCGGCCGTGAGCGCGACCGGGTCGATCCCGCGCACGACGCGACGGGCGAGGTAGTTCTGGTAGGCAATGAGGACGCTGCCGGAAAGGGACAAGGCGACGCCGACCCACGTGGCGCTCGTGGGCGCGGGCAGGGAGGTCACGTCGCTGCCGAGGAGCTCGTCGCCGAGGAGAACGCCAGAGACGCCGATGGCGGCGATCACCGAGCCAAGGATCAGGAAGACGGGTCGCCCGGCACCGCCAGTGGTCGCCGCCCAGATCGAGAGCCAGAGGGGGCCGAGGTTGTTCACGAGGCCGTTGACCGAAGCCGGCAGGTATTGCTGCGCGAGCATGGCCAGGACGGACGTGCCGGCGAAGTTGATGATGCCGAACTGGACGGCGCCCCAGCGTGCGGACCGGACCGTTTCGACGAGGAGTGCGAAGCCGGGACGCGGGCCTCCGGCGCGTGCCACGACGATGGCGACAAGGATGAGGGTCGCGATGGTGCTGCGGTTGAAGGAGATCATGAGGCCAGTGACTTCGCCCGTGGCGATCTTGGCGGCCGTGTAGAGGGACCCCCACCCGAAGCACGCCAAGACGGCGGCGAAATATGCGAGGCGACGTGCGCGGGGATCCGACGACGCAGGGGCGCTCGCCAGAACGCCCGCTTCCAGTCGGTCAGTCACGGCGCGGGCTTGAAGGGCACTCGCGGAGGGTATCACCGACCGTTTGGTGCCATCGGACATGCGTACCGGCGGGCGCGGCGCCTCCGGCGGGCGCGGCCCTTCCCCGGGAGTTCCTACTGGGGCACCGGTGTGGGCTGGCCTCGTGGCGGGACCGCACACCAGCGGGACCGCACACCAGCGGGACCGCACACCAGCGGGACCGGGACCATTACCTTGGCCGGGATCGCGCCAGTGGGGCCATGGTGGGGACGGGGCGCAGGAGCTCGCGCCGAGGCATTTCCCGCCGCCGGCCTCGTCCACCGTGGCCTCCCGGCCCCGCACCCGCAGTCTCCGGATGAGGAGGACGGGGATGGCGACGATGGAGAGGCGCCGGGCGCGGCGACACCGGACGAGCGACGATGCGGACCCGCCCTTCGCGACGTTCGCGGGGGATTTCGCGACCTTCTCGGCGGAGGTCATGGGGAGGCCGCTCCGGGCCTACCAGATGGCAGCGGCGCGCGCGATCCTTGGGAGCGTGGCCCGCGGGGCGGGCGAGACCGTCGTCGTCATGATGGCCCGCCAGATGGGGAAGAACGAGCTGTCGGCCCAGCTCGAGGCGTGGCTGCTCGACCAACATGCCGTCGCGGGCGGCACGATCGTGAAGGCGGCGCCGACGTTCCGCCCGCAGCTGCACGTCAGCTTCGCGCGCCTCGGCGCCACGCTGCACCACCCGCGCTACGAGGGCGTCGTGCGCCGGTCGCACGGCTACCGCATCGCCGTCGGGAAGGCCGAGGCCTCCTTCCTCAGTGCCTCCCCGCACGCGCATGTCGCCGGGTCGACGGCAAGCCTCCTCCTTGAGATCGATGAGGCGCAAGACGTGGATGCGGCGAAGTACGCCCGCGACTTCCGTCCAATGGCCGCGGCGACGAACGCGACGACCGTGCTTTACGGGACGGCGTGGACGGCCGGGACGATCCTGGAGGAGCAGCGGGCGGCGAACGAGGAGCGGACGCGCGCGGACGGGAT
>CAMBEO010000028.1 GCA_945865725.1 Thermoflexus hugenholtzii JAD2
AGGTTGCGCGTCTCGCGGAGGAGGCCCGTCTCGCGGAGGCGGCCCGTCTCGCGGAGGCGGCCCGTCTCGCGGAGGAGGCCCGTCTCGCGGAGGAGGCCCGTCTCGCGGAGGTCGCGCGTCTCGCGGAGGAGGCCCGTCTCGCGGAGGAGGCCCGTCTCGCGGAGGTCGCGCGCCTTGCGGAGGAGGCCCGTCTCGCGGAGGAGGCCCGCCTTGCGGAGGAGGCCCGCCTTGCGGAGGTTGCGCGTCTCGCGGAGGAGGCCCGCCTTGCGGAGGAGGCCCGCCTTGCGGAGGTTGCGCGTCTCGCGGAGGAGGCCCGCCTTGCGGAGGAGGCCCGCCTTGCGGAGGAGGCCCGTCTCGCGGAGGAGGCCCGTCTCGCGGAGGTCGCCCGGCTTGCGGAGGAGGCCCGCCGTGCCGAGGCGGCGCGGATGGCGGAGGCGGCGCGGATGGCGGAGGCGTCCCGATTGGCCGAGGCGATGCGGGCGGCCGGGGCCGCCCGGGACGCGGAAATGGCCCGGCATGCGGAGATCGCCCGCCAGGCGCAGGGCGCGCGCCGGGCCGATGCCACATCCCCCAGCCGGATCACGCAGGTGAGGGAGCGTTTCGGGACGTTCATGGTGGTTGACACGCCCCCCGAGGCGCCCCCGGCCGCCCCCGGCCATGGCGATGCGGCGAGGCGCCCGGGCGAGGCGACGCGGTGGACGCGGGTGCGGTTTGACGCCGCGGTGTACGAGCCGAGGCCGGACGTGCCTTGACCGGACGGCGACCGCATCGAGCGATGTCGTGAGGTGACCGGGAGACGTATCGAAGGCTCACGTGCCAGATCGGGAGGCGTATACTCCGCGGACGTGACGGAACCTGCTGGCGCGCTCCGCGTCGCGCTGTTTCCCGCGACCTTCGACCCGCCGACGCTGGGGCACATGGAGACGGTCGCGCGAAGCGCGCGCCTCTTTGATGAGGTCGTCGTTGCCGTGTACGCCGAACCGTCCAAGCCGACCCTGTTCACCGTCGACGAACGCGTGGCGCTCGTAGAGGCGGCAGTGCAGGAGCTGGGCCTGTCGAACGTCCGGGTACGGGCATACGCGATGCAGTTGACGGTCGAGCTCGCACGGGAAGTTGGGGCTTCAGCGGTCGTCCGCGGCCTGCGCGCGGTGTCGGATTTCGACTACGAGTTGCAGCTGGCGCATGCCAACAAGGTCCTGGCGCCGGACATCGAGACGGTGGTACTGCTTGCGAGCACGCGGTATAGCTTTCTCAGCTCGACGATCGTGCGCGAGGTGGCGCGCCTTGGGGGTGACGTGGGAGCGTGGGTGCCGCGAGCGGTGGCGACAAGGCTTGCCGACCGGTTCGGTGATCCGCGCGGCCTGCCGGCGCCGCACAATGGCCTCGGCGGCGAGGAGGGAGCCGACCGCATCGCGGGGTTCGTGACATCCGACGACCGTATACGTTGACCAGAACGAGACCGGCCGCACCTGACCTGAGGGTCTAGGCGGCGTGCCGCGGCCCGGGCCGCGGCGACCACGTGGGCCATGGCCCGCTCGAATACCGGGCGGGCCAACGCCGGGAGGTGACTTCCATCGACATCCTCTATCTCGTAGATCGGTTGGAGGCCATCTTCACGAACGGCCAACGGGTGCCGTTCACGCACAAGATCATGATCGACGATCAGGAGTGCTACGACCTGCTCGACCAGATCCGACAAGTGGTGCCGGAGGAGATCCGGGCCGCGAAGAAGGTGACGGTCGATCGCGACCGCATTACTGGCGAGGCGCAGGCCGAGGCCCAGCGGGTCGTGCAAGAGGCCGAGGACCATCGCGACCGGATCTTGAGCGAGGAAGGGCGGCTGGACGCGGCCGAGCTTCGCAGCCGGGAGATCGTGGAAGACGCGGAGGCCGAGTCGGATGCGCTGCGCGACGGCGCGAACCAGTACGCCCTCGATGTCCTCGACGCCTTGAGCAGCCGCCTGACCGACCTCCTTGAGCAAGTTCAGAACGGCATCGACCAGCTGCGGCCCGAAGAGCCTGCGGACTGAACGCGGGTCGTGCCGGCTTCGCCCGGCGCCCCCGACGGGAGTTCCCCCGTGCAAACCCTGCGAATAAACGTCGCCAGCCTGCTCAGGGAGACGGCAGGCGGTGCGCGCGAGCACCCGGTCGCGGCGTCAGCCGAGTCCGTGGCGGCGATGGTGCCGGAGGTGCTTGCCCGGTCACCATTGACCGGCACGGCGCGCCTGCTTCGCGGCCCGCGCAGCATCTTCGCGCGCGTGCGCGCCTCGGCGGAGGTCGCCCTCGAGTGCAGCCGTTGCCTCGAGGAGGCAGGGATCACGCTCGACATGTTGTTCGACGCCGAGTACTTCCCCACGATCGATGTCGCCACGGGGTCGTCGCTCGCGGTTCCCGATGACGAGATGTCGTTCGCGATTGACCGGAACCACGAACTGGACCTCGCGGAGGCGGTGCGCCAGGAGCTGCTGGTCGCGCTGCCGATGCACCCGTTGTGCTCTCCCGGCTGCGCAGGACTGTGTGCCCGCTGCGGGCACAACCTCAACCTTGGTCCGTGCGGATGCGACCCGGAGCAGGATGGGGGCAGGCTTGCCTCCCTCCAGGTCCTGCTCGACGACGCGAGCACGAAACGGCAACCGCGGCGCGGGGGCTAGCGGTCTACGGGCCCTGCCCGGTATCATCAGTCGTTCTAAACCGGGGAGAGTTCACGTGGGCGCACACCCCAAGCGAAAAATCAGCAAGAAGCGTCGCGACCAGCGGCGCAGCCATCACGCGCTCGAGTTCCCGCAGTTTATTGCGTGCCCGAGTTGCCGTGAATTGACGTTGCCGCATCGGGCATGCCACCGCTGCGGCGCCTACAAGGGCCGACAGGTGGTCGAGCACGGGGCACCAGCCTAGCGGGCCGCCAGCGGTACCCGACATGACGGGGCCGCAGCCGCGACAGGGTGCGCAGAGCCATCGAGGCGCCGCGAGGCGCCTCGTTCGTTTTTCCGCGCGTCACGAGAGGGACACCATGGGCGGCTCCGTCGCATGGCTCTTCCCCGGGCAGGGCTCGCAAGCGGTAGGGATGGCCCGATCGCTCGCCGAGGCGTCGGCGGCCGCGCGCGAGGTCCTGGCCGTCGCCGAGGCGACCTACGCCGGACCGCTCACCACGATCATGTTCGACGGCCCGCCCGAGGCGCTGCAGGCGACGGTGACGGCCCAACCGGCGATCGTCGGGGCGAGCCTTGCCGCCCTCGCGGCGCTACGGGAGGCGTGGACGGCGCGATCTGGGGACGCCTTGCCTGATCCGGCCGCCGTTGCCGGGCATAGCGTCGGCGAGTTCGCGGCCCTCGTGGCAAGCGGTGCGACGGATATCGCGACCGGGCTTGCCCTCACGTGCGAACGAGCCCGACTGATGCAGTGGGCGGCCGACACGAACCCGGGAGGGATGGTGGCGGTCCTTGGCCTCGAGATCGACCAGGTCGAGGCCTCCTGCACGGCCGCGCGCGAGGCGGTCGCCGGGAGTTTCGTGACGGTGGCGAACCACAACGCCATCACGCCCTCGCAAGTGGTCATCGCGGGTGACGCGCCCGGGTTAGCGGAGGCGTCGGCGCGGTGCAAGGCGGCCGGTGCGCGGCGATGCGTGCCGCTCGCCGTGGGTGGCGCGTTCCATTCGCCGGCGATGGCGCCCGCGCGCGAGGGGCTGGCCCGGGCGGTCGCAATGGCCCCGATCGGGCCCGCCCGCACGCCCCTGGTGGCGAACGTCACCGCGCGCTCCCTCTTCACGCCGCGGGAGTTGCGTGCGGAGCTTGCGGAGCAGGTGACGAGCCGCGTGCGATGGGCGGAGACGATGGCCACCCTTGCCAACGCGGGTTGCACGCGCTTCGTGGAGTTCGGGAGCGGCGCGGTGCTTTCGGGTCTCGTGCAACGGGCGATTCCCGGCGCGGAGACCATCCAAGTCGGCGATGCCGAGGGCGTCGCCCGCGCGGTGGAATGGCTGGCCTCGTGACCGTGCCGGAGCCAGGGGGAGAGACGATGACGGGCCTACCCCTCGCGGGAGCCACGGCGCTGGTGACGGGCGCGTCCGGCGCGCTGGGTCACGCGATCGCCGTCCATCTCGCGGCGGGTGGTGCCGTCGTCGCCTGCCACTACGGGACGCGCGTGCACGGCGCGGAAGCGACCCTCGAGGCGATCCGCAGCGCGGGTGGCGACGGCATGGTCGTCGGCGCGGACCTACGGGAACGTGCCCCGGTCGATGCGATGGTTGCGGCGGTCATCGCGCAGTTCGGCCGGATCGACATCCTGGTCAACTGCGCGGGGACGACCCGAGACGGATTGATCGTGCGCATGTCGGACGATGACTGGGATGACGTGATTGCCGCGAACCTGCGGTCGGCGTTCCTGGCGACGCGCGCGGTCATGCGACCGATGTTGCGGCAGCGGTCGGGACGAATCCTGAACGTGACGTCGGTGATGGGCCTCACCGGGAATGCCGGGCAGGCAAACTACGCGGCAGCCAAGGCTGGGCTGATCGGGTTGACGCGATCGACCGCGCGCGAAGTGGCAACGCGGGGGATCACCTGCAACGCGATCGCCCCGGGGTTCATCGACGCGGGCCTTGCGAGCGACATGACGGACGACCAGAAGGCGCGCGCACTGGCGGCGATCCCGATGGGAACGACCGGCACGCCGGACGACGTCGGCGCGGTGGCGGCCTTCCTCTGTTCGCCCGGCGCGCGGTATGTCACCGGGCAGGTCGTGAACGTCGATGGCGGCATGGTGATGGCGTAGCCGACGGTAGCGAGCGAGGGCACGACCGATGTTTTCGAAGGTCCTGATCGCGAACCGCGGCGAGGCGGCGGTACGCGTCATCCGTGCATGCCGGGAACTCGGCGTGCGCACTGTCGCAGTGTATTCCGAGGCGGACGCGGATTGCCTGCACGTCCGGCTCGCCGACGAGGCGATCTGCATCGGGCCGGCCGCCACGGGGCGGTCGTACCTGCACGTGCCGCACATCGTGCAGGCCGCCCTGATGACCGGCGCCGAGGCGGTCCATCCGGGCACCGGGTTCCTGTCCGAAAGCGCCGCCTTCGCGGAGATCTGCATCGGGTACGGCTTGACGTTCATCGGGCCATTGCCGGAGACGATCTGGCAACTTGGTGACAAGGCGCGTGCTCGGACGGTGATGCGCGATGCCGGCCTGCCGGTAATGCCCGGGTCTGACGCGCCGGTACGGTCGCTCGATGACGCCAAGGAGCTGGCGGGGGCGCTTGGCTACCCGGTCATGCTGAAAGCGGTCGGGGGCGGTGGAGGCAAGGGCATCCGCCGGTTGCAGTCGGCACTGGACCTGGTCGCCGCGTTCCCGGTGGCACAGGCCGAGGCGGCAAGCGCGTTCGGGAACCCGGACATCTACCTCGAGAAGTGCGTCGAGGAGGCGCGCCACATCGAGGTCCAGATCCTCGGGGACTCCCACGGGGCGATCGTGCACCTTGGCGAACGCGACTGCTCGTTGCAGCGCCGCGCGCAGAAGGTGGTCGAGGAGGCGCCGGCGACTGGCATCCCGGAGGCGGTGCGCGCGCGCCTCTGCGAGGCCGCGGTGACCGGCGCGCGAGCGGTCGGGTACGTCAACGCAGGTACGTGGGAGTTCCTCGTGGACCGCGACGACAACTTCCACTTCATGGAGGCGAATGCCCGCCTCCAGGTTGAACACCCGGTGACCGAGGCAATAACCGGGTTGGACATGGTCCGGATGCAACTGGAGATCGCGTCGGGTGGGCACCTGCCTTGGACGCAGGACGAGATAAGGCTTCGCGGGCACTCGATCGAGTGTCGGATCACCGCCGATGACCCGCAGCGCAACTTCGCACCGGGTGCCGGGGTCGTGACGAGGTTTGACATGCCTGGCGGGCCGGGGGTGCGCGTCGATACGCATGTCGTCGCCGGATACGAGGTGCCGCCCTATTACGACTCGCTGCTGGCGAAGCTCATCACCAGCGGGGCTGACCGCGAGGAGGCGCGCGCCCGGATGTTGCGTGCCCTGGCGGAGTTCCGCATCGAGGGCATCGCCACGACGGTCCCGTTTCACATGCGGTTGCTGTCCGACCCGGCGTTCATCGCGCAGGCGCTGACGACGACGTTCGTCGAGCGATGGTTGCCGGGCGAGGTGCGGCCATGACCGAACCGGAGAGACGCGGGAGCGCCGGCATCCCGCGTCCATTCGACGGGACGTCGTTCGAGGACGAGTCCGCGGATGGCTGGCCGGAGTCGGTCGCTGACGACCGACGTCGCGGGCGCGCGGTGGCGGTGCAGGTCCTGTACGAGGTGGACCTGACACGACACGAGGCCGCCTCCGTCCTGGAGCGACGGCTGGTCGATGACGCGACGCCCTTGGCGGCCGCACGGGTGGCTCGCGCGCTCGTCGCGGACGTGGTCGCCCGGCACAAGGAAATCGACGACGCGTTAGAGGAATGCGCGCCCCAGTGGCCGATCGATCGGGTGGACCCCGTGGAACGGGCGATCTTGCGGGTCGCCACGTCCGAGTTGTTGCGTGATCGCACCGCCGACGAGCGTGGCGGGGGTGATGGCCCGGTGCCAGTGCGCGTGGCCATCAACGAGGCGGTGGAACTCGCTCGCCTGTTCGGCCACGACCCGTCGACCCGCTTTGTCAATGGCGTCCTCGGGGCGATCGCGCGGCGCTTCGCCCCCGCGGTTGCGTTGGCGGGTCTCGGTGAAACGGGTCCTGGGGCGGGTGTCGAAGGCGCGGCCGCCGAGGTCGTGGACGAGGTCCTCTCGGATCCCGGCGGCGATGGCGACCCGGCGGCGACCGGATTCGCTACGGACCGCCGGGATGGCTGACGATCTGCGAATGGTCACCGCGCATACTCTGGGCGACTGCGGTGACCATCGAGAACACGATTCGTCCGGTCGCTCGGAGATGGGCCTCCCGTGACACCTGACCAGCTTGCCCTCGCGGTTCAATCCATCCTCGACACGGTGTGGACACCGATCCCCGGGTCCTCGTGGTCGTGGGCGGCCGTCGTCGCCCTTGCCTTTCTGGGTGGAGGCGCGGCCTTCGGCGTGAGGTGGGGCATCCCGCACGTTCGTGCGTGGTGGAGCGACTCGACGATCCGCCCGGGCGAGGACGAACGGGGCGTCTCGACCGTCGAGATGACGCTGATCGAGCATCTCATCGAGCTGAAGAACCGGTTCGTCGTGATCGGCATCGTCGTGGCGGTGACGACAATCGGGGCGTTCGTGTTCTACCAGCAGTGGATGCGGATCGCGCTGTGGCCCCTCGGGGGGCACGAGTTGCAAGCGATCACCCCGACCGAAAAGGTGATGGCGTACTTCAAGGTGTCGTTCGTGGTGGCCATCGCGACGTCGATGCCGGTCATCATGCTCCAGATCTGGCGCTACATCGCACCGGGCCTGACGCGGACGGAACGACGGTGGATCGTCGCGTTCGTGCCGGGCGCGACCGTGAGCTTCATCGCGGGGCTCGCCTTCGCGTACTTCGCCCTCATGCCCGCGGCGTTGACGTTCCTCCTTGGGTTCGGCGACGACGCCATCAAGGTCGTGCCGACCATCGCGAGCTATATCGACTTCGTCACGCGGCTGATGCTGGCCGCCGGGGCCATCTTCCAGATGCCCCTGATCATGTTCATCCTGGTAAAGGTCGGGGTGGTGACCGTGAAGAAGCTCAGCTTCATGCGCCGCTACGTCGTCGTCTTCGCCTTCCTGGTCGGGGCGGTCGTGACGCCGACACCTGACCCATTCAACCAGTTGCTGGTGGCGGTGCCGGTGATGCTGCTGTTCGAGTTTGGCGCGTTGCTGGCGCGCTTCGCGTAGGCTCGCCTACGGCGAACGCCGGCATCCGGAACGGCATCCCCCCGCCCAGTCCCTCCCTCGCGTCGCGAGAGAGGGGAGCCGGACGACCTGTTACTTGGCGGGACCGGCAGACGCCAGGGCTTCGGCAAGGTCGCCAGGCAACGGTGACGTCACGAGCAGCGGGCGACCATCCGGCCGGACGAGGCCGAGGCTGGCCGCGTGCAGGAACTGGCGCCCGAGGGGGAGCGACGGCGTCGCGCGCCCGTACGTCCGGTCGCCGACTACCGGGGTGCCGATCGCGCCGAGATGCACGCGTATCTGGTGCGTCCGTCCCGTGACGAGGACGCACTCCAGGAAGGCGTGTGCGTCGAATCGGGTGACCGTCCGGAACCGGGTCGTCGCGGGCCTGCCGCCGCGCGCGACTGGCACGATCCCCATCTCGTCCGGCCGGTCATGCCGGCGCCCAACCGGCGCCTCGATCGTCCCGGCGTCGGTGCGAGGATGGCCATCGACGAGGGCGAGGTAGAGCTTCTCGACCGTGCGATCGCGGAACTGCGCCTGGAGGGCGGCGAGGGCCGCGTCGTGGCGCGCGACGACGATCAGGCCGGACGTGTCCCGGTCAAGGCGGTGGACGATGCCGGGCCGGGTAGCGCCGCCCATGCGCATCTCCGGGTAGCGCGCCATCAGGGCGTTGACGAGGGTGCCGCGCGGGTGCCCGGGCGCGGGATGGACGACCATGCCGGCCGGCTTGTCAATGACCGCGATGTCATCGTCCTCGTAGACGACGGCGAGCGGGATGTCCTCCGCCACCGGGCTACCGCCGGGATCGAGGTGAGGGCCGGGGTCACCCGGGCCGCCGAGCGCCACGGTAACGACATCACCGGCCCGGAGGCGCACGGACGCTTGCGCAGTGCGGCCATCGAGCTTGATGGCCCCGGCGGCGATCAGGGCTTGGACACGGTTCCGGGAGAGCCCGGCATGGCGTGCGGCCCATGCGTCGAGACGGTTTCCGGCCTCATCCGGGTCGACGCGCGCGGGGACGGGCGCGCCTGGGCGGTGGTCATCGACCTCCTCCTCGGAGTCGAGCGGCATCGACGCCGGGTCCGTTCCCGTCACGGTTCGCGCTGCAGGAAGAGGCTGACGACGAGGATGACGCTGCCAATGGAAATCGCGCTGTCCGCGAGGTTGAAGACGGCGAACTGGAAGCCGATCGGGTCGACGTGGAACGAGATGAAGTCAGTGACGGCCCCGACGTGCAGGCGGTCGATGATGTTGCCGATGGCGCCGCCGACCTGCAGGGCGATTGCGCCGTGCATCCATGAGCGGTGCCCGCTGAGGGACCGGTACACGAAGAGGAGGATGCCGAGGACGACGAGCGCGACCGGCAGGTGGAGGTCGCCGAGTCCTTGGAACATGCCGAACGCGATCCCGCGGTTCTTGGTGTGGTGGAGGTCAAGGGTGGGGACCAGGGGGATCGTGTCACCGATGGCCATCGTGGCGACGATGGCGGCCTTCGACGCCTGGTCGAGGAGGACGACGCCCGTGCCGACGGCGGCGAGGAGGACCCACCGCGCCGGGGTTCCGGGCGCCGCGTGGGCGGGGCGAAGGGGGTCGGCGACCGCCGGGACTGGGCCGGCCGGTGCCGTGGCAGGGTCGGCGGTCATGGTCCCAGAGGATACCGGGGGGAACGGCCCCCCTCCATTGGCCGCAAGCGCCCCACGCCGCGGTCGGGAGGGGGGAACTGGCCGGCAAGCCCCCACCCTCAGTCCCTCCCCCGCTGCGGCGGGAGAGGGAAGCACCATCCCCTCCCTTATCCACTCCCGCGCTGCGGCGGGAGAGGGAAGCACTGGCCGGCCCCCACCATCGTTATCCGCGTACGCGGTCCCTCCCCCGCTGCGGCGGGAGAGGGAAGCACCACCCCCTCCCCTATCCACTCCTGCGCTGCGGCGGGAGAGGGAAGCACCACTTCCCCCTCCCCCTGGCCCTCGTCAGGGGCGGCGCGTGGGGGTCCGCACCGTGAAGTGCACCGACAACTGGTCGAGGATCACGTCGAGTTCCTGCTGGTCGATGGCGTCAAGGGTCAGCCCCGGCAGTCGCTTGAACGGACTGGCGATGATGCGACGCCGGTAGAGGACCTCCTTGTAGACGGCGGTGCCGAAGGCGGCCTCGATGTTAAGTAGGGGCAGCAGCTCGTTGAAGAGGGCGCGCGCGTCGTCCGGGCGTCCGGCGTCGATCAGGTCCCAGACCCGTGCGTGGACGTCGGCGCTCTCGCACGCCGGCATGGTGCCGCAGGCGCCGCGTCGCACCTCGTCGAAGAGGTACCGCCCGGCCTTGCCCCCCATGATCCCGAGGCAGGCGTCACCAGCGTGGGCGAGGACGTGCGTGATCTTGGGGCCGGTCCCGAAGGACTCCTCCTTCACGTACTGCACCGGGCCGATCTCGCGGCAGAGGCGCGTGACGAACTCGGCGGACATCGGGTGGCCGATGCCGTTCGTCTTCTCGTGGTTCTGGATGTAGACGGGGATGCCGGCCGGCGCGACCGCCTCGGCGATGGCGGCGTAGAAGGCGAAGATGGTGTCCTCGTCGGTCGGCTCGGCGTAGGCCGGCATCGTAATGACGGCGTCGGCACCGGTCGCGGCGGCGTGGCGGGCGAACCCGACGGCCTCGGCGGTCGTCGGCGCGCAGACCCCGATGACGGCGGGCACCTGCCCCTTCTTGCCACCGCGGGCGATCTCCTCGACGGTGGCGCGGGCGACGACGTGCCGTTCCGCGGTGGTCAGGGTCGAGAACTCGCTGGCATTGACCGGCGTGACGATGCCGTGAGTGCCGGCCTCGAGGCAGAACTCGATGGTCCGGCGCAACGACGTCTCGTCGAGGGCGCCGTCGTCCGTGAACGGCGTCGGCGGGATGGCGAACAGGCCGCGATGGGTGGTGGTCATTGTCCCTGGTTCCAGTCCGAGCCGGAGAGGAAGCCGCCGTCGACGGCGATGACCTGACCGGTGACGAAGTCGGAGGCGCGCCCGGCGAGGTAGATCGCCGTGGGCGCGACGTCGGGCGGAGCGCCGAAGCGTGCGGCGGGGATGCGGGAGAGGACCCACGACCGTCGCGGTTCCTCGCTCAGGAAGGCCCGGTTCAGGTCGGTGAGGATGAAGCCGGGAGCGATGCAGTTGGCCTGGATGTTCTGGGGCGCGAGCTCGACCGCGAGCGCCTTGGTGAGGAGGGCGACGCCGCCCTTACTCGCCGCGTAGGCGGTCATTCCCGGTGCGACGCCCTGCACGGAGGCGAGCGACCCGACGGTGATCACCTTGCCGGAGACCTCGCGGGCGCCCCCGCCGGCCGGGACCATCGCCCGCACGGCGGCCTGGCACCCGGCATAGACCGCGCGCAGGTTCGTGCCGACCACGACGTCGTAATCCTCGTCGGTCACGTCCAGCAGGTGCTTGCGACGGTTCGTACCGGCGACCGGCACGAAGATGTCCAGCTGGCCGAACCGTGCCAGGGTCTCGGCGACCGCGCGTTCGTTGTCCTCGCGACGGTTCACGTCGCCAGCGATCGCGATGGCGCGGTCGGGGCCGACCTCCGCCACCAGGTCTTCCAGGTCGGCGGCGGTACGAGCCATCGCGGCGACGAGCGCGCCCGCACCGGCGAGGGCGACGGTGATCGCGCGGCCGATGCCGCGGCTTGCGCCGGTGACCAGGGCGACGCGCCCGGTCAGGTCGAACGGCCCGTGGCCGTCCGCGGATGAAGACATGCCTTCCCTCCCGCGCCGGGCACCCATCCGGCTCGGCGGCGCCGATGGTACTACGCGACTGGGGTCTCGCCCCCCTCCCTCAATCCCTCCCGCGCTGCGGCGGGAGAGGGAAGCACCGCCCGGTGTGGCGTCGGGTCCAGGACGACGACGAGGATCCCGGCGAGGAGCACCGCGGCGCCGACCAGTGAGGTCCACGTGGGGATCTCGCCGAAGATCAAGGCCATCAGGAGGGTGCCGCCGACGACCTCGAAGACGGCGATCACGTTGGCGCCCGTGGCCGGGATGCGGCGCAGGGCCGCGTTGTAGAGGGTGTGGCCCATCCCGAGCGGCAGCACGCCAGCGGCCGCGACGGCAAGCATCGGGATGACCCCGCGCGTGGCTCCCGGCGCCTCCCAGAGGACGAACGGCAGCAGCCACGCCGCGCCCCACCCGTACACGCCGCACGCGTAGTCGTACAGGGGGATGCGGTGGCGCGTGCGACGCCCGGCGATCGAGTAGATGCCGAAGGTGATCGCGGTGACGAGCGCGAGGGCGTCACCGACGAGAGTCCGGGCGGACATCTCCGGCTCGAAGCCGGTCAGGTAGACCGTGCCGGTGATCGCAATGGCGATTCCGGCGATCGCGCGCGGCGAGATCGCCTCCTTCAGGAAGGCCCGCGCGAAGACCGCGACGAAGGCCGGGGCGGTGTAGGTGATCGCGAGCGAATGCGCGGTGCTGGTGAACGCGAGGGAGGCGACGAACGAGCCGAAATGCGCTGCGACGAGGGCGCCGTAGGCAACGAACTCGAGCGTCAGGATGCGCCGCCACGCGATGCGATGCGATGCGACGGCGGTAAAGGCGAGGACGGTGGCGGTGCCGGTGGCCAGGCGCCAGAAGGCGATCTCGATGGGTCCGATCCCGGGCGCGAAGCGCATCAACGCCGGGGACGTACTGAAGAGCAGGACCGCGATGGTCGCGAGAAGGTAGCCGTTCATCGCGTGCCGTCCGGTCGGCTCATGTTGGGGTGCCCTTCCACGTTCGGCGGTTCGTTTCCCGCGTCCGAGGGGATGGGGACCGTCCCGCCTCCGCTGTCCTCCCTGGAAAAGGGCCGGCGGGCGCGTACGCGGATAACGAGGGCCCACCTTCAATCGGCCGTAAGCGCCCCCGCCGGCGCTGGAGAGGGGAGTACTGGTCCGCGGGCATCCTTGCCCGCCCCGCCGTCACGGGTTTCCTCGCCCGTGGGGCGTGGACCGGGTCGCCATCTGGGCGTGCCCCGGCCGGGGTCGCGTTCACGCCACCGCCTGTGACGCGCCACGTTCCCCGAGCGGGCAGGGATGCCCGCGGACCAACCCACCCGCCTCGCGGGAGAGGGAGGCCCACCTCGCGTAGCCTCACCGCCGGGCGCCGTACTCGGTGATGGGAAGCACCTCGAAGTCGCGCCCGCCGTGGGCGATCGAGACGGCGAGGGCGCCGGCCGTGTCAAGGGACGTCAGGCACGGGATGCGCGCCTCGACGGCGGCGCGCCGGATGTCGAAGCCGTCCATGAGGACGCCGCGCCCACCGCTGACGGTGTTCACGACCAGGCCGACCTCGCCGGTCCGGATCAGCTCCACGATGGTGCTGTCGCCCTCGCCGATCTTGCCGACCTCGCGGACGGGCAACCCGAGGGTGCGGATCAGGTGCGCGGTGCCGGCGGTGGCGAACAGGCGGTAGCCGGTCGCCGCGAACTGCTTCACGATCGGCACGGCCTCGTCCTTGTCGCGGTCGGCGATCGAGAGCAGGACGCCGCGCGGGTGGTCCTTGTCGATCGGCGTCATCGGGATTACGCCCGCACCGACCATCGCCTTGAAGAGGGCCGGCGCGAACGACCGGTCGATGCCCATCACCTCGCCGGTCGACTTCATCTCCGGGCCGAGGTACGTGTCGACGCCGACCAGCTTGCTCATCGAGAAGACCGGCGCCTTGACGGCGACCAGCTTCTGGCGGGGCCAGAGGCCGCCCTCGAAGCCCATCTCCTTCAAGGTTCGACCGATCTGGATCATCGTCGCGAGGCGGACCATCGGCACGCGGGTGACCTTCGAGAGGAACGGCACGGTGCGGCTCGACCTCGGATTCACCTCCAGGACGTAGACCTGCCCCTGGTGGATGACGTACTGGATGTTGACGAGGCCGCGCACGCCCAGGCCGATGGCGATGCGCGTGGTGTGCTCGACGATCTGCTCGACGATGGCCTCGGAGAGGTTGATCGCGGGGTAGACGGCAAAGCTGTCGCCGGAGTGGACGCCTGCGCGCTCGATGTGCTCCATGATCCCGGGGATCAGGGTGTCCACGCCGTCGCAGATGGCGTCGACCTCGACCTCCTTGCCTTCGAGGTACTTGTCGATCAGGACCGGGGACTGGACCGTCGGCGTTACGACGTCCCGCAGGTAGCGCTCGAGTGCCGGGGCGCCGTCGATGATCTCCATCGCGCGCCCGCCGAGGACGTAGCTCGGGCGGACGAGGACCGGGTAGCCGATGTGGTTGGCGATGGTGACGGCGTCGGCGGCCGACGTGACGCCGGTGCCCGGCGGTTGCGGGATGCCGAGGCGGTCGAGGAAGCGCTCGAAGCGTCGCCGGTCCTCGGCCAGGTCGATGGTGTCAACCGACGACCCGATGACCGGGACGCCATGCCGGGCGAGGGGCGCGGCGAGGTTGATGGCGGTCTGGCCCCCGAACTGCGCGATGACGGGGGGCAGGGCGCCTGGCGGGGGCGGGTCGATCCCGGCGGCGATCGCCGATGCGCGCGCCGTCGCCGCCTCGTTGCGGATGACCTCGAGGACGCTCTCCTCGTCGAGCGCCTCGAAGTAGAGGCGGTCGCTCGTGTCGAAGTCGGTCGATACCGTTTCGGGGTTGGAGTTGATCATCACGCTGCCCCAACCGGCCTCGCGCAGTGCCCACGCGGAATGGACGGAGCAGTAGTCGAACTCGATGCCCTGGCCGATGCGGATCGGGCCGGAGCCGATGACGATCGCGCTTGGCCCGGCGGGGGCGATTGCCTCGTTCTCGACCTCGTAGGTGGAATAGAAGTACGGGGTGCGCGCGGCGAACTCGGCGGCGCAGGTATCGACCATCTTGAAGACCGGCGCGATGCCCCACTCGTCGCGCAACTCGCGGACGCGGTCGGGCAGGCCCTGCACGGTGTCCGAAAGGGTTGCGACCTGGGCGTCGGCGAAGCCCCGGCGCTTTGCTTCCCAGAGCAGGGACGGGGTCAGCGGCTCGCGCAGCAGGCGGACCTCAAGGTCGTGGATCGTGGCAAGGCGGTCGAGGAACCACCGGTCGATGCCGGTGCGCCGGGCGATCTCGTCGATCGCGACGCCCCGTCGCAAGCAGGCCATCAGTGCCCACAGGCGCATGTCGTTCGGGCGGTCGACCAGTTCGAGGATCCGAGGCAGGGACTCGGGCGCGCGCCACGCGCCGTCCTCCCAGAGGAGGCTCTTGCCGCCGAGCTCGAGGGACCGCACCGCCTTCTGCAAGGCCGCCTCGAAGGTGCGCTCGATCGCCATGACCTCGCCGGTGGCCTTCATCTGCGTCCCGATGGTGCGATCACCGTGCGGGAACTTGTCGAAGGGCCAGCGCGGGATCTTGACGACGCAGTAGTCGAGGGCCGGTTCGAAGGCGGCGGTCGTCTCGCCGGTGACCGAGTTGGGGATCTCGTCGAGGGTCTTGCCGGTGGCGATCTTGGCGGCGACGCGCGCGATGGGGTAGCCGGTCGCCTTGGAGGCAAGGGCGGAACTGCGCGAGACGCGAGGGTTGACCTCGATGACGATGTAGTCGAACGAGTGCGGGTCGAGGCCGAACTGGACGTTGCACCCGCCCTCGATGCCAAGCGCGCGGATGATCTTGATGGCGGAGGTCCGCAGCATCTGGTACTCGCGATCGGCGAGCGTCTGCGACGGGGCGACGACGATGGAATCGCCCGTATGGACGCCCATCGGGTCGAAGTTCTCCATGTTGCAGACGGTGATGCAGTTGTCGGCGCCGTCGCGCATGACCTCGTACTCGATCTCCTTCCACCCGACGAGTGACCGTTCGAGGAGGATCTGGCCGATCGGGCTGGCGGCGATACCGCTGCGGGTGACCGTCGCGAGCTCGTCCCACGACCGGGCGATGCCCCCGCCGGTGCCGCCGAGCGTGTAGGCCGGCCGGATGATGAGCGCGTCGCACCCCCGGTCGGGGAAGCCGATCTCATGGGCGAAGGCCTCGGCCTCCTCGAGTGCGTGCACAATCGCCGAGGAGGGGATCGGTTCGCCGAGTTCATGCATGAGGCGGCGGAACTCGTCGCGGTCCTCCGCCTGGCGGATGGCGCGCAGGGGGGTGCCGAGGAGGCGCACGCCGTATTTGTCAAGAATTCCCGCGTCGGCCAGTTCACGGGCGAGGTTCAGGCCGGTCTGGCCCCCAAGGGTGGCCAGAAGCCCCTCCGGCCGTTCCCGGGCGATGATCCGTTCGAGGATGGGCACGGTGAGCGGCTCGATGTAGACGGCGTCGGCGACCTCGGCGTCGGTCATGATCGTCGCCGGATTCGAGTTGACGAGGATGCTTCGCACGCCCTCCTCGCGCATCGCCTTGCACGCCTGGGTGCCGGCGTAGTCGAACTCGGCGGCCTGGCCAATCACGATCGGGCCAGACCCGATGATGAGGACCGAGGCGGGTTTCGGGGATTGGATGGCGGTCACCGTGCGGGTTCTCCCTGAATGAATGCCGTCGGACCAACCACAGCGGCCGGCGGACCAACCCCGGACCCCACCCCGGCCGTCGGGGAAGCACCAGGCCCCACCACGGCGGCCAGCGGGGAAGCGAGGTTGTCCATCGCGGCAACGAACCGGTCGAAGAGGTACTGGTTGTCTTGGGGTCCGGGGCTGGCCTCCGGGTGGTATTGCACGGTAAAGACCGGCAAGGTGCGATGGGCGAGGCCCTCGACTGACCCGTCGTTCGCGTTGAGGTGGCTGACGGTGAAACCGCTTTCGGGCGGGATGGTGGTCGCATCGACCTGAAAGCCATGGTTCTGCGAGGTGATGTGGACGCGCCCGGTGGCGAGGTCGCGCACCGGGTGGTTGGCGCCGCGGTGGCCGAACTTGAGCCGGGACGTCGACGCACCGATCGCGAGGCCCATCACCTGGTGGCCGAGGCAGACGGCGGTGAGGGCCATGCGTCCAGCGCGAACCGGGCCGTCGATGAGGGCGCGCAAGGTGGCGACCGTGGGGGCGAGGGCGGTGGCCGACGGGTCACCCGGGCCGTTCCCGATGACCACGCCGACTGGGTCGAGTTCCAGGATCCGCCTGATCGGCGTGTCGTACGGGACGATGACCACCTCAAGGCCCCGGCGGACGAGTGACCGCGCGATGTTGTGCTTGACGCCGCAGTCGATCAGGACGACGCGGTGCGGGCGGGATGCGACCGGCGGCGCGGCGAACGGCGCCCACGTCTCGTTCTCGACGTGGCCGAGGGCGGAGTGGCTGACCTCGTGAACGAGTTCCTGGTCCTCGAGGACGGGCAAGGCTCGCGCCCGGGCGGCGAGGTGGGCGGCCTCTTCCGCGGCGCCGGGGGCGCGCCCGGTTACCCATGCGCCCAGGTCGGCGTCGCCCGTCGCCCCGGAGCGACTGGGTGCCAGGATCGCGCGCATTGCGCCGTGGTTGCGCAGGTGGGTCGTGAGGGCGCGGGTGTCGATGCCCTCGACGACGGGGATGCCGTGCGCGGCCAACCAGGTCGAGAGGGTGCCGGTCGCGCGCCAGTTGCTCGGGCGCGTGCAGTACTCGCGGACGACCAGCGCCGTGATCCAAGGTCGCGCGCTCTCGACGTCGAACGCGTTCACGCCGTAGTTGCCGGTCATCGGGTAGGTGAGGGTCGTGATCTGGCCCCGGAAACTGGGGTCCGTGCAAATCTCCTGGTAGCCGGTCATCGCGGTGCAGAACACTGCCTCGCCTCCGACCCCGGCGCCCGCCGCATCGTCGGGCGACTGCCCGTCATCCAAGGCCCGGAAGCCGTAGAAGGAGCGCCCGTCCTCGAGGGCGAGGATGAACCTAGGACCGGTCATGGAGGACCTCCCCGCCGACGATCGTGGCGATGACCTGCCCGCGCAGGACGTGCCCGGCCAGCGGCGTGTTGCGTCCCTTGGACGCGAACTGCGCGGGATCGACGCACCACTCGCGATCCGGGTCGAAGATGACCACGTCCCCCGGTGCGCCGGGCGCAAGCGTGCCTGCCTCAAGTCTAAAAACGGCGGCCGGGCGCGAGGTGAGGGCGGCGACGACCTCGACAAGGCCGAGGGCGCCGGAGTGGACAAGGGCGAGGACGCTACCGAGGGCCGTTTCGAGGTTGGAGATGCCGGAGGCCGCCGCCGCGTACTCGACGTGCTTGTCGGTCGTGCCGTGCGGGGCGTGGTCGGTCGCGATGCAGTCGATCGTGCCGTCGCGCAAGCCGGAAACCATCGCGTCGCGGTCACCGGCTTCCCGCAACGGCGGGTTCACCTTGGTCCGGGTGTCGTACGGGGGGAGCGAGGCGGTTGCCGACCACCAGTGACCCCCGACGAGGTCGTCCGTGAGGGTGAGGTGGTGGGGCGTGACCTCCGCCGTGACGCGGGTGCCCTTGGCGCGCGCGCGACGGATGAAGTCGAGGGTGCCCGCCGCCGAGACGTGGGCGACGTGCAGGTGGGCGCCGGTGAGGGCGGCAAGTTCGCAGTCGCGGGCGACGATGACCTCCTCGGCCTGGCGCGGCCATCCGGGCAGGCCGAGGCGCGCCGAGACGCTGCCCTCGTTCATCTGCGCGCCGGTCGTCAAGGCCCGCTCCTCAGCGTGCTGCACCACCGGCCGGCCCGCCGCCACGCTATACGCGAGGGCGTGTCGCATCAGGGCGGGATCGGCCACGCAGTCGCCGTCGTCGGAGAAGGCGACGACGCCGGCACTCGCGAGTTCGAGCATGTCCGCCAGGACCTTGCCCTTGCGCCCGGCGGTAATCGCGCCGATGACGTAGACGCGAGCGGACCCCTCGCGGCGCGCGGCCTGCCGGACGAACTCGACGACGGCAGGGGAGTCGGTGGCGGGTTCGGTGTTCGGCATCGCGCAAACGGACGTGAACCCGCCCGCGACGGCGGCGGCGGTGCCGGTGGCGATGGTCTCGCGGTACTCGAAACCGGGTTCACGCAAGTGTGCGTGCAAGTCCACGAAGCCGGGCGCGACGACGAGGCCACGGGCGTCGATGACCCGCACGCCGCTCGTGTCGACGACCGTGCCGACGTCGATGACCCGGCCGTCGCGAATGGCGACGTCCGTGACGGCATCGATGCCGCGTGCCGGGTCGACCAGTCGCCCGCCGCGGATGACGACCGTCCCGGCGAATCGCCCGGGCGCGGTCGCGAGCGGCATGCGGGTGGTCGCGGTCATCGTTTCTCCTTCGGCATGGGGGCGTCCTTCTCCCCTCTCTCCCCGGGAGAGTTTTCAGCAGGGGGTGAGGGAGGGATTGAGGGAGGGGGAGGGGCCTTGATGATGGTCATGTCGTGCTACACCGCTGGTCCGGCGCGGCCCCCGGCGAGGAGGTACAGCACCGCCATGCGGACGGCGACGCCGTTCGTGACCTGTTCCTCGATCGCGGACTGCGACCCGTGGGCGACGTCCGGGGCGATCTCGACGCCCTCGTTCATGGGTCCGGGGTGCAGGACCACGGCACCGAAGCGGGCGCGGGCGAGTCGCTCGCGCGTGAGGCCGTAGGCACGGGCGTACTCGCGCAGGCTTGGAAGCAGGCCGGCATCCATTCGCTCCCGCTGCACCCGCAGCGCCATCACGACGTCAGCGTCACGGAGGGCCGCGTCGATGTCGTGGGTCATGGCGACCGCCGGCGTGCCCGCCACCTCGGTAGCAACCCCCTTGGCGCGCAGGCCGGCGAGGATCGCGGTGTCAAGGCCGATCGGCAGGAGGGTCGGGGGCGCGCACAGGATGACACTGGCGCCCATCGTGGCGAATCCCCAGGCAGCCGATCGCGCGACGCGGCTGTGCAGGACGTCGCCGATGATCGCGATGCGACGGCCGTCGATGCGCCCGAGACGGGACTGGACGGTGAACAGGTCCAGGAGCGCCTGCGTGGGGTGGGCGTGCCAACCGTCGCCACCATTGATGACCGACGCCGACAACTCGCGGGCGACGGCATACGGCGCACCCGATGCGGCGTGGCGCATGACGACCATGTCGGCGCCGAGGGCTTGCAAGGTGCGCGTCGTGTCGACGAGGGACTCGCCCTTCTCGACGCTCGACCCCGAGGCGGAGATGTTCACGACGTCGGCGGAGAGGTTCTTCGCCGCCAGCTCGAAACTGACGCGCGTCCGCGTGCTTGCCTCGTAGAAGCAGTTGACGATGGTCTTGCCCCGGAGCGGGGGCACGCGCTTGATCGGGCGCGCGAGGACCTCCTTCATCGCCGACGTCGTCTCGAGGACCTCGCGGATCTCGTCGGGAGAGAAGTCGTCGAGGTCGAGCACATCCTTGCGTCGCATCTAGGCCCCTCCATCGGCGGCGGGCGGGGGCGTGATCGTCACGGTCATGGTCGCGACCGGGCGTCCGGGGCGCCGAGCCTGTCGAGGAGGACGACCTCGTCGATGCCATCGACCTCGACGAGGCGCACCTCGACGCTCTCGTCGCGGGAGGTCGGCAGGTTCTTGCCCACGTAGTCGGCGCGGATCGGTAGCTCGCGATGGCCACGGTCGACGACGACGGCGAGCTGGACCTGGCGGGCGCGCCCGTAGGACATCAGGGCGTCGAGGGCGGCGCGAACGGTCCGGCCGGTGTAGAGGACGTCATCGACGAGGACGACCCGCGCGTCGGTGAGGTCGCGAGGGATGGACGACGGTCGCAGGGCGGGGCGCGTGCCCCGGATCTCGAGGTCGTCGCGGAACATCGTCACGTCGAGTTCGCCGACGTCGACGGGGGTGCCCTCGAAGCGACCGACGAGGTCCGCGAGGCGGCGCGCGATCGGGACGCCCCGGCGACGCATGCCGACGAGGACGAGGTCACGGGTTCCCCCGTGGCGCTCAAGGACCTCGTGCGCGACGCGGGTCAAGGCACGGCGCAGGCCGTCGGCGTCGAGGATGCGCTTGGACGGGCGGCCCTCAACAGGCCCGGCGCCAAGATCAAAGTTGCGGTCGTCCATCGCCTGGGTCCCGTACAACGCGGACCCGCGGGGCGGCGTGGGCGCGACCGACAACCAAGGCTGTCGGCGTGCCGCGCCTTGCCGCCTCTCGGGGCCAGCTTAAAGGCAGTGCGCCAAGAGGCTACCAGCATCGGCGCGGGAGAGGGGAGGACCATCGTTATCCGCGTACGCGCCCCCTTCCATTGGCCGCAAGCGCCCCGCGCTGCGGCGGGAGAGGGAAGCACCCAAACCCCACCCCGGCGGGGGAGGGGAGCACTGGCCGGCCCCCTTCCATTGGCCGCAAGCGCCCCGCGCTGCGGCGGGAGAGGGAAGCACCACCCCCTCCCCTATCCACTCCCGCGCTGCGGCGGGAGAGGGAAGAAGCGCGGATCAGTCGCCAAGGTAGAGGCGGCGCGTCTCGGGGTTGGCGAGGAGGTCGGCGCCGGTGCCCTCGAGGCGGTTCCGCCCGAGCTCCAGCAGGTACGCCCGGTCCGCGATCGCCAGCGTCTGGGCGGCGTTCTGCTCGACGACGAGCATCGCCAGGCCTTGGGCCTTCAGGGACTGGAGGGTCTCGAAGACGAGGGCGACGAAGCGCGGGGCAAGGCCGAGCGAGGGTTCGTCCAGCAGCATGAGCCGCGGGCGCACCATGAGACCCCGACCGATCGCGACCATTTGTTGTTCCCCGCCCGACATCGTGCCTGCCAGTTGCGTTCGACGGTCGGCGAGGCGAGGGAAGAGGTCGTAGACGCGCGAGAACGCCTCCTGGCGCGCACCGGCGTCCCGAACGGTGAACGCGCCCATCTCGAGGTTCTCGTGGACGGTCATCTGGGCGAAGACCAGGCGGCCCTGCGGGACGTAGGCGATGCCGAGCGGGACGAGCCGATCCGCACGGACGCCCGTGACGTCCTGGCCGTCGTACCGGATGCGGCCAGCCGAGACCCGGGCGAACCCGGTGATGGCCTTGAGGATCGTGGACTTGCCTGCCCCGTTCGGCCCGATGAGGCCGACGAGTTGCCCCGCCTCGACTGCGGCGGAGACGCCGTGCAGCACGCGCACGCGCCCGTAGCCCGCATGGACGTCGTCCACGGACAGCAATGGCGTCGCCAATGGCTCGGGAATCCTCGCTTCGGCCCCGCCCGTCATCGTCACGATCCGAAGTACGCCTCAATGACCTTGGGGTCGGCACGCACGGCCTGGGGGGTGCCGTCGGCGATCAGCTCGCCGTGGTCGAGGACGACGAGGCGGGAACAGAGCGCCATGATCAGGCGCATCTCGTGGTCGGTGATCAGGAAGGTCTTCCCGGCTCGCCGGAGGTCATGCACACGGTCGATGATCCGTTCCTCCATCGCGGGGTTGACGCCTGCAAAGGGTTCGTCGAGGAGGATGACGTCCGGGTCGTTGACGAGGACCCGGGCGAACTCGACGAGCTTCTGCTGCCCGTACGAGAGGTTGGCCGCGTACTCGTCGGCCAGCGCGGTGAGGCCGACGAACTCGAGGACGTCCATCGCACGGGCCTGCGCGACCGCTGCTGGTGCACGAGTGACGGCGACGAGGTTCTCGAGGGCGCTCATCTGCGGGTACAGGCGCGACAACTGGAAGGTGCGTCCGATGCCGAGCCGGTTGATCTCGCTGGCGCCACGCCCTTGGACCGCCTCGCCCCGGAGGAGTACCCGGCCCGAGTCCGGGGGAATCTCCCCTGACACCAGGCGGAACAACGTGCTCTTGCCGGAACCGTTCGGACCGATCAGGCCGGTGACGGTCCCGGCCTGGATGCCGATGGAGACGCCGTCGACGGCAACGACGCCGCCGAACCGCTTGGTGACGCCTTCGGTCGCGAGGATCGGTGGGGGCGACGTCGCGGTCATAGCGTGCGCGACCGGGGAAGCACGCCGCGATCTTGAAGGACGCCCGTCACGCCTCGCGGGATGAAGAGGACGATCACGACGATCAGGGCACCCGACACCGCGTTGTGGAGGAACGGGAACCTTGCCCAGGTCACCTCACCGATGACCGACAGGACCACGCTTCCGATCACGGGGCCGAAGACGGTCCCCTGGCCGCCCAGCATCGTCATCGCGATCGCTCGGACGGTCAGGCTGCCGGCAAAGACGGTCGTCGGGTCGATGTAGCTCATGTGCCAGGCGTAGATGCCCCCGGCGACCCCCGCAAGCGTGGCACTGGTGGCAAAGGCGACGAGCTTGAGCCGCGTCGTCTGGATGCCGGTGACCTCCGCGGCGACCTCGTCCTCGCGGATCGCAAGCAGACGCAGGCCGACGGGGCGGGTCGCGACCGCACGGGTGATCGCCACGATCAAGACCACCAGGGCGAGCATCGAGAAGTACGCGGGGAGGAGGACGTCCTGCGGGGGCATGACGAGGCCCCGGCCGCCGCCGGTAACCGGTTCGGCGACGGTAATCCCGACGCGCAACGCCTCGGCAACGCCGAGCATGCCGACAGCGAAGTACGGGCCGCGCAACCGGAGCGCGGGATAGCCGAGGCATAGCCCGGCGCACCCCGCGACGATGGCCGCGCTCGCGATCGCGACCGGTGCCGGGACCGCCGCCTTGGCGATGGCGATGCCGGCGGCGTACGCGCCAAGGCCGAAGAAGGCGGCGTGACCGAAGCTGACGTACCCCGTGAAGCCCGAGATCAGGTTCCACGATCCGGCGAGCGCACAGGCCATGAGCGCTTGGAGCACGAAGGTCAGGATGTAGTTCGAGACCATGAGGGGAAGGAGGGATACGCCCACGCCAAGGAGCACCATGGCCGCGGTGTAGCCGGAGGTGAGGCGGCGTGCCGCCAGTCCGGTCACGGAGGCCGCCACCATCGCCTAGCGTTCCGCCGTCCCGAGCAGGCCGTGCGGACGGACGAGCAACATGGCCAGGAGCATGATGTAGATCACCGCCTCGGCGATCTGGGTGGTCGACAGGTACGCGGCGCCGGCCTCGACGACGCCGAGGATCATCGCCCCGATGAGCGCGCCGGGAAAGCTGCCCAGGCCCCCGAGGACGATCACGGCGAACGCCTTCAGCATGAAGGCGCGCCCCATCTCCGGGTAGACGCTGTAGAGGAAGCTCACCAGCGTGCCGGCGGCTCCGGCGAGGGCGCTGGCGATCCCGAATGCGAGCATCCTCGCCCGGTCGATGTCGATCCCGCAGGCGAGCGCCACGTCGGCGTTCTGGGCGGTCGCGCGCATCGCCTTCCCCCACCTGGTCCTCGTCAGGAAGACGTGCGCCGCACCGGTAAGCACCAGGGAGACGGCGAAGGCGAGGAGGCGGGGACGGGAGATGGAGACCTCGCCGAGGGCGAACCCACCGGTGATGAACGGGACCGAGCGGTAGTCGTTGGTCCAGACCGCCTGTGCGGTGCCGGTCACGACGAGGGAAAGGCCATACGTCAGGAGCAGACTGGTGAGCAACGGTGCGTTGACGACCCGGTTGACGACGAAGCGCTGCGTGACGGCGCCGACGACGAAGAGGACGGGTATGGAGACGAGGAGGGCGACGATCGGGTTCAGCCCGGTCGCCGCGAACAGGAGGCACGCGACATAGGCGCCAAGCATGAGCAACTCGCCGTGGGCGAGGTTGATCACGCGCATGACGCCGAAGACGAGGGTCAAGCCTCCGGCCAGAAGGGCATAAAGCCCGCCCAGAAGGAGGCCGCTCACGACCACCTGGGCTGCGGTCGCCAGGTCAGTGCCCATTGGCCCGTCTACCGGACTACGGCCGCGCCTTCCACTCTGGTGTCGGTAGTTTCGGCTTGCCGTTTGCCATCGAGTCGGGTGCGATGACTGGCTTTTCCTTGCCTTGCCACTGGATCACGACGGCGATGTGGGCGGTCTGGGTGCCGGTGTCGTCAACCTTGTACCTGCCCGGGAGGACGGTCTCGATGTCGAGGCTGCTAAGTGCCTCGCGGATCTTCTCGCGGTCGAGCGACTTGGCCTTGGCGACAGCGGCCTCGAGGATCTGTCCGCCGGCGAACCCGGTCGCGGAGTGGTAGTCCGGTTCCCGGTTCCACTTCTTCGTGTAGGTCTCGACGAACTCGACGTTGCCCTTCGTCTTGAGGACCGGTTCCCACATGGATGGCCCCATCACGAAGTCGGCGTCCTTGCCCAGGCCCGTGCCGAACTCCGGTATCGCCGCGCCCACGGAGAACGCGAGCAACTTGACGTTCAGGTCGAGTTCCTTGGCCTGGCGCGTGAGCAGGATGGAGTCCGGCTGGTACGACCCGCCGACGAGGACGTCGGGCTTGGCCGCCTTGACCTTGGTGATGAGCGACGACAGGTCGGTGGCCTTGGCGGGGTACTGCTCCTGGAAGACGATGCGCAGGCCCTGCTTGCGGACGTACTCGGCGGTGCCCGCGGCCGTGGCCTTCGGGAAGACGGTGTCCTCGTTCACGATCGCGACCGTCTGCATGCCGGCGGCCTTCGCGATGTCGATCACGCTGTAGAAATAGGACTCGGCGACGGAATAGACGCCGAAAATGTACTTGTAGTTCCTCTTCCAGATGTCGGAGGCCGACGCGCCGGCCGCGAGCATGGGGAACTTGTACTTCTCGGTCACGGTCGAGACCGCCTGCGTGACGCTGCTCGAGTACGGACCCATGACGAGATCGACCTTGTCCTCGTTGATGAGCTTCTCGTAGAGCTTGGTCCCGATGGTCGGGTCAGACTCGTCGTCAAGAATGATCATCTCGACCGGGCGACCGAGGAGGCCGCCACGGGCGTTGACTTGATCGATCCAGAGCTTGTAGGCCTCGACTTGGTAGAGACCGGTCTTGCCATTGCTCCCGGTCGTGGAGACGGATGCGCCGACCTTGATTGGCGCCCCCTTCGGGGCGGCGGCGCCGCCGGACGCCGGGGCTGCCGGTGTCGCGGCCTCACCCCCGCACGCGACGGCAGCGACGCCAATCGCTACTGGAAGTGCGCCGATCACGCTTCGTCGGGTCGTTCGGTTCAACAGCCAATCCTCCCGTTGCCTAGGTGCCACACGATGAACCCACGATATTCACGCGCGGTCGCCGAGTCAACCGCGACCAGTACAGTTGACGAAATGTCCACGGTGCGACCGGTGCCGGCGCGGGTCCGGAAGTCGCCTCGTGTCGACGGATGGGTGCAGTTGTCGTTCGACGTCCCGCGCCCCTCGATCTCCTACGACCGCGGGCTGCGCGTCGACGGGATCGATTTGTGGCTTGACCCGCACGTGCGTCGCCCGGTGGCGTACGTGTCGCATGGGCACTCGGACCATTGCCGTGCGCACGGCCACGCCTACGTGACGCCGGAGACGGCCGACTTCTACCGCCACCGGACGGGGCGGTCGTCACTCACCGTGATCCACCCTGAGGTCCCGGTCGCGATGGGGACGCACGAGCTGGAGCTGTTCCCCGCAGGGCATGTCCTCGGCTCGTCCCAGGCGAGAGTCCGTGACCTCGCGACCGGGCACGTGATCGTGTACACCGGCGACTTCAAGTTGCGGGCGTCGCGCACGCTCCCGACGGCCCCGGTGCTGGCGTGCGACACGCTCGTCATGGAATGCACGTACGGTGCGCCGGGCTACCAGTTTCCGCCGACCGAGGAGGTCGAGGCGCAGTTGCAGGAGTGGGTGACGCGCGCGTTTGAGGACGGGTGCGTGCCGGTCGTGTGCGGATATGCCCTCGGCAAGGCGCAGGAGGCGATGGCAATCCTCGCGCACGCCGGACATCGGGTGGCGATCCATCCTTCGGTGGCGCCGTACGCAACCCTTTACAACCGCCACGGCGTCGACCTCGGGGAGTACGACGTGCTGCCCGAGGGACCGGCGTGGCTGGACGCCGTCGCGCCGGGGACGGTCGTGGTTTGCCCGCCGCACCTGACGAAGACGATCCCGACGGGCGGCGCACGCGTACGCGTGGTGACCCTCACCGGGTGGGCGGTCAACGGTGGTGCGCCATGGCGGCGGAGCAGCGCGTCGGCATTGCCGCTCTCTGACCATGCCGGTTTCGACGACCTCGTCGCGTACGTTTCGCGGGCGGCCCCGAAGCTCGTTTACACCGTCCACGGGAACGGCGGCTTCGCAGCCTACCTCCGGAAGCAGGGCGTCGAGGCGGTCCACCTCGGCCAGTAGGTTCAGGCGTCCCGGAACGCCGGCGGGCGCCAGGTCGTGCGCGTGCCGGTCTGTCCGGTGCGCGGATTAGTCCCGCGAGGACGCCGCGATGCGCTCGAGAAGCAGTTCGAGGGCGACGAGGGTCGCGCCGCGCCGGTAGCCGTCGCGGTCGGGAGCCGGCACGAGGTGTTCCTGCCACGCGATGCCGGCATCCTCGGCGGCGACGTCACCGGTGCCCGGGGCTCCAGCAATCGCGACGACGGTGGCGCCGGCGACCGGGTCGCGGATCTCGCCCGTGACGAGGGCGTAGCCGTCGGGGGTGTCGCCGGGCGCACCGGGAGCGCGAACCGTGGGGGTCGCGGGCGCGGTGGCGTCGGCGTAGCCGGTGATTGCAACCGCCCAGTCGGTGGCGAACAGGCGGCGCGCCATGCGGGCCATCTGGATCGTGGCCTCGGCGGAGATGGCGCCGCGCGCCTCGATCGTGTCGGTCGAGACGCGCATGAGCAGCTGCTTGGGGTAGTCGGTGTAGGCCACGATGCCGGCGCGGAACCATGACGTGGCGCCGGGGACCGTGGTGAGGACGTGCGCGAGGTAGCCACCGGTCGCGCCTTCGACGACGGCGATGGTTTGCCCGCCGCGGGCGAGGGCGCCGGCGACGGCCTCGGCCGCCTGGGCAACGTCGGACTCGTCGGGGGGCTCGACGTCGTCAGGCAGGGTTCGAACCCCGTTCGGGTGCACGTCGGCCACTTGCGGTTCCTTCCGCGGGGATTCTACGGCCCCCTCCATCGTTACCCGCGTACGCGATTGAAAGCTCCCACGCGGCGGCGGGAGAGGGTTGCACCACTGCCCCGTCGGATCGCTAGCGCCGTCCCCCGCGCCCGCGCCGCCCGAGCGCCATGGGTGTGACGTGGTCAGCGTCGTCGTCGTCCGCCCCGCCGCGATCGATCACCCGGTAGGTGCGCCCGGTCGTCTCGTCGAGTTCCACGTGCCCGGCATCCTCGAGGTCGTCCATGAGCTTGGCGGCCTTGGGGTAGCCGATGCCGAGCTTGCGTTGGAGGAAGCTGACGCTCACGCTGTTCGTCGATCGCATCGCCGCGAGGGCGCGGTCGAGGAGCGCCGCGCGCTGCTGGTCCTTCTCGCCGGCGGCCTCCTCGTCGCGCAGGACACGGGCGTCGATCTCGTCCCGGCTGACGTAGTTCGGCGGGCCTTGCGCCTTCCAATGGCGGACGATGGCCGAAAGTTCCTCGTCTGCCACCCAGGCGCACTGGACGCGAACGGGGCGCCCCTGGTCGTACGGCAGGTAGAGCATGTCGCCCCGCCCGAGGAGGGCCTCGGCGCCACCACCATCCAGGATGACGCGGCTGTCCACCTGGCTCGCCACCGCGAACGCGATCCGGCTCGGGATGTTGGCCTTGATCAGGCCGGTGACGACGTTTACGCTCGGGCGCTGCGTGGCGACGACGAGGTGAATGCCGACGGCGCGCGCCTTCGCGGTCAGGCGGCAGATTGCCGGTTCGACGTCGTCGGGCGCGAACATCATCAAATCTGCCAGCTCGTCGATGACAAGCACGATGTATGGCAGCGGCGTTGCTGGCGCGTCGTCCGCCGTCCCCTTCCCCTTGGCCGGTGCGACAGCGGGTTTGGGATCGGGCTGCTCGAGCGACTGGTTGTACCCGTCGAGGTGCCGCTGGCCTGCCTTCGAGAGGAGCGTGTACCGACGCTCCATCTCGTCGCAGAGCCACAGGAGGAGCTTTCCCGCCTCCGCAAGGTCGGTCACCACCGGGTACCGCAGGTGCGGGATCCCCTCGTATTCGGCGAGTTC
>CAMBEO010000029.1 GCA_945865725.1 Thermoflexus hugenholtzii JAD2
GTCATCCCGTCGCGCGCCCGGTCAAGGCGCCGCCGCGCCTCGGCCGGGGATCTCATGGCCCTGTGCGTCGCGACGGCCCTTGTCGTCGCGCAACGCGTGCGGGCATTCCTCGGTCCGGTGCCAGTTCTCGGGACCGTCCTCGTCGTCGCCTCCTCGATGGTGACCGGCTTCCTCGTGGTCGGGGTCATTGCGGGCACCGTTCACCTCCCCGGTACGCGCACTTTCGCGTCGGTCGCCTCACGCCTCTCCGCCCCATTCCGCAGCGCCGAGTCCGCGTACGTGCCCCTCCCCTCGGGTCCCGCCGGCGCCCCGGCACGGGTTCCAGTCGTGCGCCAGTCCCAGCCCGGTAGCGATTCGCCATCAGGCGGCGACGGGCCGGTTCCGGTCGGCCAGTCGGCGGATGCACCGACCCCCGAGCCGACCCCCCGCGCGCTCCCGGCCCCCGCGCTGCCACCCCCGCCGCCGGCCGCGCGCCTGCGGTCCGTCTCTCACGTGTGGCAAACGTGGAACAACTGCGGCCCGGCGACGGTCACCATGGCCCTGTCGGCCATCGGGCGCGCGGAAAGCCAACCCGCCGCCGTTGCCTTCCTCAAGACGAGCGCCGACGACAAGAACGTCAATCCGGACGAACTCGTGGAGTACGCCCGTAGCCGGGGTGTCCGTGCCGATTGGCGCATGGGTGGCGACTTGCCGACCTTGAAGCGCCTCATCGCCGCCGGCGTCCCGGTCATCGTCGAGGTCGGGTTCGAGCCGGACCTGAAGGACTGGATGGGCCACTACCGCCTCCTCGTCGGGTACGACGACGCGGCCGGGCGGTTCCTGGCGTTTGACAGCTACCTCGCGCCCGGCCAGAACGTACCGCAACCGTACGGGCCGTTCGAGGCGAACTGGCGCGCATTCAATCGCACGTTCCTTCCCCTGTACCCGGCTGACAAGGCGCAGGAGGTGGCGCGCATCGTCGGCGCCCCCGACGATCCCGGCCAGTGGGAACGCGCCCTTGCACGGGCCGTCGCGGATGCGGAGGCCCATCCGAACGAGTCGTTCGCATGGTTCTCGGTCGGGACAAGCCTCGTGCGCCTCGACCGCATGGAGGAGGCTGTCGCGGCCTACGACGAGGCCCGGCGCCTCAAGCTTCCGTGGCGGATGCTCTGGTACCAGTTCGGGCCGTTCGAGGCATACCTCGCGACCGGACGCATCAGCGACGTGCTAACCCTCGCGAATGCGACCCTCGCGCAGGTCGCCGACCTCGAGGAGAGCCAGTACTACCGGGGGCGCGCGCTCCAGTCGATGGGAAGGAACGCGGAGGCGCGTACCGCTTACGTCCAGGCCATCCGGGCGAACGCTCGCTTCGCGCCCGCCCACCACTTCCTGTCGCTCCTTCCCAGGTAGGCCGGCCTGCCGTCGCCGCGCCCTGTCCTTACTTGGCCCAGCGAGCGCCCTCGGGATCGACCGCATCGAACTCGACTGAGGCCACGTCCTCCCAGATTTGGTCGGGGATCGCGACCGCGGCCAGCTCGACCGTCTGGGCGATTCGCTCCGGGCGCGTCATGCCGACAATCGTCGACGTCACCCGCGGGTCGCGCGTGCTGAACTGCAAGGCAACGGCGGCCAGGGGCACCCCGTGAGCGCTCGCGATCGCGCCGAGGCGCCGGGTCCGATCGATCAGGACGGGAGAGGCCGCCTGATAGGCGTACCGGGCGTATGCGTCCGGGCCCTTCGCCAGCATCCCGCTGCCGTATGGCGCCGCGTTCAAGACCGCAACCCCACGGGCGTGCGCGACCTCGAGCAGCGCGTCCGCGCTCCGGTTGAGCAGCGTGTAGCGATTGTGCGTGATCACGGCGTCAAACGCGCCCGTCTCGACGTAGCGGATCTCCTGGTCGATCGGGCCACCCGCGACGCCAAGCACCTCGATGACGCCTTCCTCCTTGAGCTGCCGTAGCACCTCGAGCGGCCCACCCTTGCCCATAATGTTCTCGAACGTCGTGTGTTCGGCGTCATGCAAATGGACGAGCTGCAAGCGATCCAGGCCCAGGAGGCGCAGGCTTCGCTCGACCGAACGCTTCATCTGGTCGCCACTGAAATCGCCGGTAGCCAGGTCCCGGTCGGCCTTCGTCGCGAGGACGATGCCCTCTGGCAGTCCCCCACGCTCCCGGATGACGAGCCCGATCCGGCGCTCGCTCTCGCCGTCGCCGTACGACGCCGCCGTGTCGATGAAGTTGATCGCCCCGTCAAGGCATGCCCGGACCGTCTCGAGGGCGCGGTCCTCCGGGACGGAGTAGGCAAACGTGTCGGGCATGTCGCCCAGCGGTGCGCAGCCGATGCAGAGTTCGGTTACGCGCAGGTGCGTCGAACCGACCGGGCGCAGGGCGTGTGAGCGGGCGGGATCGGTCGGCATCGGTATCTCCTCGAGGTGCCCGGGTCCGGCTGCCGGAAGGGTGGCCGGCGCCCAGTGTACGCACGCCCCTGTGACACAATCGGCCGGGCCGGCGACCATGAACGGGACTGGCACGAGGGGATCCAGATGGCTACCACGGAACACGCACCTTCCGCCGTCGCGTCCCCGTTCGGCCCGACCGAGGTGGCCTCATACCACCGCGACGGCTACGTCATCGCGAGGGGTCTCCTCTCGATGCGGGAAGTTCTAGAGATCCGGCGTGAGACGACGCGTCTGCACGACGACCACCTGGACCTGCCAGGGTGCTTCCATCGATCGCCCGTCGGCGAGGGCGCTGACCCGCTCGCGGCGTGGCCGCGCATGATGCACCCGCACCGCCAGAGCGCGGTCCTCATGGACTTCCTCGTCCACCCGCGCGTCGGCGCGGCGCTCCAGGCGCTCCTGGGCGAGGCCCCGATCGCTACCCAGAGCATGTTCTACTGGAAACCCCCGGGAGCGCGAGGCCAGGCCCTCCACCAGGACAACTTCTACCTCAAGGTCCACCCCGGAACCTGCATCGCCGCGTGGGCGGCCATCGACCCCGCAAGCCAACGGAACGGCGCCCTGAACGTCGTCCCCGGTTCGCATGCGATGGACCTCTTCTGCCCGGAGGAGGCCGATCCAGACGTCAGCTTCACGCGCGAGTTCGTTCCCGTGCCGGCGGGCCTGGAGGCCGTCCCCGTCGACCTCGACGCCGGCGACGTCCTCTTCTTTGGCGGCAACGTGATTCACGGGTCCGAGCCGAACCGCACGGTCGGGGACTTCAGGCGCGCCTTCATCTGCCACTACGTCGGCGAGTCGGCCCGCGAGTTGAGCCGGTGGTACCGCCCGATCTACCGGTTCGACGGCACGGAAGTGGAGATCGGCGACGCGACCGGCGGGGGCCCGTGCGGTGACGTCGGCGCCGCTGGTCCTCACTGAGCCGTGGGCGACCAGCCTGCGCTGTCGCATCTGGCCGGTCTCGACCCCCGCCAACGCACGGTCGCGACCCACCGGTCCGGTTGCCTCCTCGTCCTCGCGGGCCCGGGCGCTGGCAAGACCCGGGCGCTGACCGCGCGCGTCGGCCACTTGCTCTTCACGCGTCACGTCGATCCCTCGACCGTGGCGGCGATCACCTTCTCGCGCCGGGCCGCGGCTGAACTGCGGACGCGCGTCGCCCATCTCGGTCCCGGTACGGGTGCGCCGACGGGAAGCCAGGGGGTGGTGCTTCCCTCTCCTACCGCCGCGAGGGAGGGGCCAGATGGTGGTGCTTCCCTCTCCCGCCGCAGCGGGGGAGGGACTGAGGGTGGGGGTTCTGACGGCCCCGCGCCAAATCGGGCCTTTGGCATCTGGGCAGGCACGATCCATGCATTCGGCGCGGGCATCCTGCGCCGGGGCGGCGCGGACCTGTTCGAACGGCGCCCGGACTTCGCCATCTACGACGAGGACGACACCGAACGGACCATCCGTCGCATCCTGGCCGACACCGGTCCGTCTCCCGTGATCCGAGGACGTGACGACGATGACACTGGGGACGGCCAGTCGCCCCGGCCCCGCGCACGGGCGGTCGATCCGGTCGAGGCGATGGTCAAGGCGATCTCCCTCGTCAAGCGGAGCGGGACGACACCCGATGCGGTTCCGGGCGACGACGGGGAAGCACCCGACCTTGCGCGGATCCTCGCGGCGTACGAGGAGGCGCTGCGCCTGGCGAACGCCTTCGACTTTGACGACCTGGTCTCGCTCGCCGGCGTGGCCCTGCACCGCGACGCCTCACTGCGCGACCGCGTGCGGGCTCGCGCCCGCCACCTCCTCGTCGACGAGTTCCAGGACACGGACGACGCGCAGGTTCGGCTCATCGAGGCGTTGGACCCGCCCGACATCTGCGTCGTCGCGGACCCGGAGCAGAGCATCTACGGCTTCAGGGGCGCCTCACCTGACGTCGTCACGCGCTTCCTCGCCCGCTGGCCCGGTGCGTCAATCGTGCACCTCGACCGCAACTACCGCTCGACCGGCCAGGTCGTGTCGGTCGCCCAGAGACTGCGGGACGCCGCGCCCGCGCCGGTCGATGGTCGGACGCGCGTCCGACTCTGGACGAGGAACCCGGTCGGCGACCCGATCCGGACGTGGGCAACGAACCACCCCGAGCGCGAGGCGCGCCTCGTCGCCGCCGACATCGCCGCGCGCATCGCCGCCGGCACCCGCCCGGACCAAATCGCGATCCTCGTGAGGACTCGCGCACAGATGCGGCCGTTCGAGGCGGTCCTGCTCGAACAGGAGGACTTGCCGTTCGTCGTCGTCGGCGGCCTCCCGTTCTTCGGTCGCGAGGAGGTCCGCGACATCCTCGCCTACCTGCGTGTCGCGCTTCGCCCCGACGACCACGCCGCCTTCTGGCGGATCGTGAACGTGCCGCGACGGGGACTTGGTCCTACGACAGCCCTCTCGATCGGCCGGGAGTCCATCAGGCCGGAAGCCACCTCCCGCAGTCCCGAGGCCGCGCTGCGCCGCCTCGCCGCTCACGACCGCCCATCCGACGGGGCCTTCGACCTCCTCGCGATCATCGACGAGCTGCGCGCGCGCGCCGCGTCCGGCGAGTCAGTCGGCGACACCCTGCGCGCCGCGATCAGGCTCACCGGTTACCAGCGTCACCTCGAGCAGGCGCATCCGGCGGACGCACGCCATCGCACCGCCCGTCTCGAGACCCTGGCATCCCTCGCCGACCGGCGTCACGACGCCCGCGAGTTCCTTGACGATGCCGTCCTCGCCACGTCGGTCGATGACCCGCGAGACCGTCAGGGTCGGATTCGCCTGGCCACGATCCACGCCGCCAAGGGCACCGAGTACGACCACGTGTACCTGCCGGGGTGCGAGGACGGCACCATGCCCCTCGTTCCGCGTGCCGCCGCGGGCGCAACCGACTGGCCTGACCCGGAGGAACGCCGGGTCTTCTACGTCGGCGTGACCCGTGCCCGCCAGTCGCTCACGTTGAGCCAGTGCGGCTACCGTGCGGGGCGGCGCGTCAACGCGTCACCGTTCCTCGCCGAGGTCGGGCCAGACCTCCTCCTGCGGTGCGAGCCGGGAACGAGCGTGCCGCTGGGACGCCTTCCCACGAGGCGCCCGCCCACCCCCTCGCCCTCCGAAAGACGGGCGCGGGGCGCGTACGCGGATGTCGAGGGTGGTCGCCCCACCGGGAGCGCCGGCGACCCACCGGCCGGGGACACGGGGCTGCCGGTCTGATTGCCTCCACCGCCGTACAATCGGCACGATGTTCCCGGCACGTTCCCGAGGTGCCGGTCGAGCCACTCAAGCTGCCGGCACCAGCATCCGCGTGGCGGCCCTCGTCGGCCTGACCGCGACAACGGCCTCGCTCGCCCGGCGCCTTCGCACCGCCATCGATACCCGGCCGACCGGACGGGTGCCCGGCGCGGCCGCCGCCTGTGACCCTGCCGCGGTGCGGGCGCAGTCCCGGCAGGATCTCGCCCTCCCGTGGCGACTGGCGCATCGCTTGCTGGCTCGGTTCGCGGTCGCCCCGTTCCGTCAACGACCCGGATTCCGGCCTCTGACCGTCCTCGTCGTGGATCACGGGCCCGGCGGCCTCGTCGCGGCGATCGCCGGCGTCACGCCTGGCGACACGACCATCGTCGCGATGGACGCCACCCCGGGCATGGGCGCGCTTGCAAGCCTGCAGGTGGCACGCCTCGAGCGACACGACGAGGGTGCGCGCATCGGATGGGCTTGCGGTGACACTGGCCGGTTGCCAGTCCCTGATGGCACCTTCGACCTGGTCGTCGCCGCGGGCGCCCTGCATGGGTGGGGCGACCCCGAAAAGGCCCTCGCTGAAATCCGGCGCGCCCTCGCGCCCGGCGGCCGGGTCGTCATCCTCGACCTGCGTCGCGACCTGCCGTCGTGGGCTTGGGTGGCGATGAAGTCGCTTCAACGCCTGCTTGGCCACCAGGCGCTTCGTGCGATCGACGAGCCATCCGCAAGCGTCCGGGCGGCGTACCGCGAGCCGGAACTCCAGTGGTTCGCCGCCCGGGCGAAGTTCCCGCCCTTCCGGATCTCGGCGCGTCTCGCCTGGATCCTCCTCGATGCAGGGCCGTCGGAAGTTGATGGCGGTCGTCTGGGGCGCGAGGGTCAACTGTAGGCGTCGACCCGGCGTCCCGCGATCCGCGCCTGCGCCGACCGGGTCGTCACGACCTCGAACACGGCCGCATGCGCCAGCGAGCAGAACAGCATTCCGACGACGGCGCCGACGATGAAGGCGAACAAGCCGACCGCCATCAGGATCGCGCCACTCGCGATCACGCCGATGATCGTCACCGCGACGCCGCGTGAACGGGCCCAGCTCTCGGCCGCCGCGACAAGGGGGCCCTGGCCCTCGTCGAGGATCAAGTAGGGCATCAATGACAGGCGTGCCCCGACCACCAGCGGCGGCATGAGCCCGAAGATCGCCCCGATCCCGAGCGCGGCCTTGGTGCCGGCCGGCAGTGCCGCGAATGCGGCCTCGAATTCTTGAACGTGCTGTACTGATGGTGGAACGATCCCGCTGATGACGACCGCGGCGAACCCGATCATCAACGGCACCGCGGACAGCACGATCAAGACCATCTGCACGAGGCTTGCCATCGCCGTGTCGAACAACCGCCCCCGATAGGCGGCGAAGACGTCGCCAATGGTCGGTCCGTCGCGACGGACCGCGCGCAGGCAAAGGTACTGCCACCCCACCGACAGCGGCGCCCCGATCAGGAGGTGGACGACCGCGTTCGCGAGCGTCGCACCCGGGGACTCGCTGGCCATGCCGGCGATCGTCAGCCCAAGCCAAACGGACCAGGTCACCGCGACCTCGGCGCCAAACGCCAGAATGCCTCCGAGGAGCAGGACACCGATCGCGCCACTCAACGCCTTGAAGGCGCGCCCGTACATCGCACCGACGGTCAGGCGGATCGTCTCGTGCGCGTCCGGCTGTCGCGAGACGGGTTCAACGATCGTTCGGGCTACTGTGGGCGTCGCGAACCGTTCGCGGTTCGAAGCGAGCATGCGCCCGGCCGCTGGCGAGCTGTCGGCGACAACCCCGTCGCTCCTGGGGGTCGCGGCCGCGTACGCCGATGGCCCCGCGGTGCTAGGCGACACCGGCGCGAGTTCAACGGCCTCGCGGGACACGTCCTCCACTTCCGGACGCGCGACGACCTCGCCGCAACTCCAGCACGCACCGGCAATCGCCAGAAGATCGGTCCCGCACCGCGAACACTTCACTCGTTCCGCCTTGTCGCGCGGCGCCACGACCAACGTTGTCGCGTGGCCACGACGACCGGATTCTCGCACGCCGGGCCGGATTGTCCCGCCGCGCCGTTCCCGGTGCTAGTTTGTTTGAACGGCGACGAGCCAAGGACGGCGCGCCGCCTCTGGAGGCGCCTCGATGACGACCGCAATCTCGCGACCGAGACGACCGGCGCAGGTCGCCGACCCGGACCTTCCCGACGCATGGGCGATGGCGCGCGCGCAACTGCGGGCCAGCGCGGCGCGCACCGGCATCGAACGCGACGTCGTCGAGCGCTTGTCGCACTGCGAGCGCGAGTTCACCCTGAACTTTCCGGTCAGGATGGACGACGGCACCCTGCACATCTTCACCGGCTACCGGGTGCAACATAGCCTTGCCCGCGGGCCCGTGAAGGGGGGCTTGCGCTATGCCCCGACCGTCGCCATCGATGAGGTGCGGGCCCTTGCCATGTGGATGACCTGGAAGTGCGCCCTTGTCGGCCTCCCGTTCGGCGGTGCGAAGGGCGGCGTCAGGTGTGACCCGCATAGCCTGTCCGACGGCGAACGAGAACGACTGACCCGGCGGTTCGCCGCTGGCCTCGTGCCGGTAATCGGGCCGGCCGTCGACATCCCCGCCCCTGACCTCGGCACCGGCCCGCAGGAGATGGCGTGGTTCATGGACACCGTCTCCATGCACGTCGGCCACGCGCAGCCGGGGGTCGTCACCGGCAAGCCCGTGAGCGTCGGGGGGTCGGAAGGCCGCGCCGAGGCGACGGGTCGAGGCATCGCCCTGTGTACCGCCTGGGCCGCGGACCGGCTTGGCATCGACCTCCACCGGTCCCGCCTGGTCGTCCAGGGCTTCGGCAACGTCGGGGCAACGGCTGCCCGCCTGATCCACGCGCAGGGCGCGACGGTCATCGCCGTCGCGGATGCCGGTGGCGGCATCCATCGCGAGGAAGGCCTCGACCTCGTGGCGGTCGCCCGTCACGCCCGCATCCATGGCACCGTCGCCGGCTTCCCGGGTACCGAGCCCGTGGGGCGGAACGGCATCCTGGAAGTGCCGTGCGACGTCCTGGTCCCCGCGGCCGTCGAGGGCCAGATCACCAGTGCGAATGCCTCGCGCCTCTCCTGCCGCCTCGTCGTCGAGGGCGCGAACGGTCCGACCACCCCGGAGGCCGACGAAATCCTGCTGGCCCGCGGCATCCCGGTCGTCCCGGACATCCTCTGCAATAGCGGCGGCGTCGTCGTCAGTTACTTCGAGTGGGTGCAGGACTTGCAGCAGTTCTTTTGGAACGAGGCCGAGGTCAACGCGCGCCTCGGCGCCATCATGCGCACGGCGTTCGAGGCGACATGGGACCGCGCCACCACCTCCGGGACGACGCTGCGGGAGGCGGCCCTCGACCTCGCGATCAGCCGGGTCGCGGAGACAATCCGCGTCCGTGGCCTCTACCCCTAGAATCGAGCGCGCCCAGCGCTTCCCTCTCCCGCCGCAGCGCGGGGCGCTTGCGGCAGATGGAAGGGGCCGTCCCGTTGGTCCGCGGGCATCCTTGCCCGCCGGGGTGGGGTGGTGCTTCCCTCTCCCGCCGCAGCGGGGGAGGGATTGAGGGTGGGGGTCCTCCCGTCAGAGTTTTCAGCAGGGGGCGCCTACTCGGTGAACGATGGTGCCCCCACGGAGCGCCCGCATGGCCAAGACCGCTTCCGAACGACCCGACTACTCGCACTTCGACGACCTCCTCACGCCAGACGAGCGCGCGTTTCGTGATCGCGTGCGGGAGTTCGTCAACGCGCGCGTCCTGCCCCGGATCGCCGGGTGCTGGGAAGACGGCACGTTTCCGATGGAAGTCGTCCCCGGTCTCGCGGAACTCGGCCTGTTCGGCCACCTGCCTCCCGTCCATGAGGGCCTCGCCTCGTTCGAGCTCGAGCGGGCGGATGCCGGCATCCGCAGCCTTGTTTCGGTCCACGCCCACCTTGCCCAGGGCACGATCCAAGAGTTCGGCACCCAGGAGCAGCGCGAGCGGTTCCTGCCCCGCATGGGGCGCGGCGAACTGATCGGCGCGTTCTCGCTCACGGAACCCGCGCACGGGTCAGACCCCGGGGCCCTCGAGGTGACGGCGCGTCCCGTCCCTGGCGGTTATCGCCTCGACGGCCACAAGCGATGGGCGACGAACGGCACGGCCGCCGGCGTGACCATCGTGTGGGCGCGCCTCGTCGACCACCCGGACGTCCAAGGCGCTACTGGCGCGCGGGCGATCCGCGCCTTCCTCGTCGAGGCCGGGACCCCCGGGTTCACGCCACGCGCGATCGACCGCAAGTTGAGCTTCCGTGTCTCGGCGAGCAGCGAGATCTTCTTTGACGGGTGCGTCGTGCCCGAGGCCAACCGCCTCCCTGGCGTGACCGGCCTCGGCTCCGCGCTCAAATGCCTGAACGAGGCCCGCTACGGCATCGTCTGGGGCGTCGCTGGGGCCGCCACGGCGAGCTTCGAGGAGGCCCTCTCGTACTCGCGCGTCCGCGAGCAGTTCGGCCGGCCGATCGCGGCCTTCCAACTCACCCAGTCAAAGCTTGCCTCGATGTACGGCGCGGTCGTCCAATCCATGCTCCTCGCGCTCCATCTCGGGCGCCTGAAGCAGCGGGATGCCCTCCATCACACGGACGTGTCCCTCGGCAAGCTCGTCAACGTGCGCCACGCCCTCGATGTCGCCCGCACGGCCCGAACCGTCCTCGGCGGTATCGGCATCCTGGACACGAGCGTGAGCCTGCGCCACGCCGCAAACCTTGAAACCGAGTTGACCTACGAAGGCACTGACGAGGTACACCAACTCATCCTCGGGCGGCACCTCACTGGCCTGGACGCCTTCCGTGGGTGAACCATCCATGGTCGACCCAATCCCCCCCTCCCCCCGTGAGAGCTTTTACGCTAGCCAGGGGGCGCGCATGCGGATGACGAGGGCCACCCCCACGGAGCGTCCGCATGGCATCACCGTCGTCGGCCTCGGTCCGGGCGCTCCCGGGCACCTGACCGTCGATGCGCGAACGTGCCTCGAGACGGCGGCGCGAGACGGCACCCTCGTCCTGCGCACCCACGTCCACCGGACCGTCGACGCCCTCCCGTGGCTTGCCGCCGCACCGTCGTACGACCACGAGTACGAGCGTGGCATCGACTTCGCGAGCGTCTATGTCGCGATCGTCGATGACCTGCTCGATCGCGCCGCGCGGGGCCGCGTCACGTATGCGGTCCCGGGACACCCGACGATAGGCGAGGCGACTGTCGCGCGCCTGCGCGCGCGCGCGCGTGACGTGGGGATCGAGGTCGAGATCGTCCCCGGGGTCTCGTTCGTCGATGTCGTCGCGCCACTCGTCGAAGCCGACCTTGGCGAGGGGGTCCGGATCGCGGACGCCCTCGCCCTCGGGCGCCTCGACCCGACCGTGCCTCTCCTCGTCTGCCAGGTCCACTCCCGCCGCGTCGCCGCCGGCCTCAAGCTCGACCTGGGGCGCCATTACCCGGACGAGCACCTCGTGACCATGGTGAGTGGCGCGGGAATCCCCGGCGAGGCGCGGGTCGTGACGATGCCACTCTGGGAACTCGACCGACGTAACGAACCCGACCACTTGACGAGCGTCTGGGTGCCCCCTCTCGGAATCCTCGAGGCCCCTCGCGAACCGGCGACCCTCCTCGAGGTAATGGCCCGGTTGCGGGCGCCGGATGGTTGCCCGTGGGATCGCGACCAGACGCACGCCTCCCTGCGCCGCTTCCTCCTCGAGGAGACGTACGAAGCCCTCGAGGCCCTGGATTCCGGTGACGTCGTCGCCCTCGAGGAAGAGCTTGGCGACCTCCTCCTGCAGATCGCTTTCCACGCCCAGATTGGCGCGGAGGAGGGCACCTTCGACTTCGGCGACGTCGTGGCGTCAATCGTCGAGAAGATGGTCCGTCGCCATCCGCACGTCTTCGGTGACACCGTTGCCTCGACCAGCGACGAGGTGCTCGCGAACTGGGAGGCGTCGAAGCGGGCGGAACGCATCGCCCGCGCCGTGGCCGGTGGGCAGGTCGCGTCGATGCTTGACGGCGTGCCCCGCGCCTTGCCCGCCCTCGCGCAATCCCAGGCGGTACAGGACCGCGCCGCCCGGGTGGGATTCGACTGGCCCGACGTCGGGGGGGTCCTCGAGAAGGTTGCCGAGGAGGCGCGGGAGATCGTCGACGCGCCCGACCACGAGCGGGCAGGCGAGGTCGGCGACCTCCTCTTCGTCGTGACAAACCTGGCGCGCCACTTGGGGGTAGACGCCGAGGAGGCGCTGCGCGGAGCCACCGCAAAGTTCCGCCGACGCTTCGCTCACGTGGAGGCATCAGTATCCGCCCACGGGATCGAGTGGTCGACGCTCGACCTCCCGGCCCTTGACCGCTTGTGGGCCGTCGCGAAGGCCGAGACGGGGACGCACTCCGGGCCGGTCCAAGGGGCAGCGACCGGCCGACCGGACCCGGGCGGCGCGACCATGGTCGGGTAGACTGGGCGACATCTGGCGGGGCCCCCCACGTGCCGCCGATCAGCGCGCGCGCGTAAAAACTGCCCGAGCGAGGCACCCATGGCCGAGACCCTGTCGGAGACCGCGTCCCGAATCGTCGCCAACGTCGAGCGTGTCATCATTGGCAAGCGGACGGAAGTCGAACATGCGCTCATCGCCGTCCTGAGCCGGGGCCACGTCTTGATCGAGGACGTGCCCGGAACCGGCAAGACGATGCTTGCCCGGGCACTCGCTCGCAGCGTCGGCTGTTCGTTCAAGCGCATCCAGTTCACCCCGGACCTCCTACCGTCGGACGTGACGGGCGTGACCGTCTACAACCAGAAACACGGCGAGTTCGAGTTTCGCAGCGGTCCGGTCCACGCGCAGATCGTGCTTGCGGACGAGATCAACCGCGCGACCCCGAAGACCCAGAGCGCCCTCCTCGAGGCGATGGAGGAGCGCCAGGTCACGGTCGATGGCACCAGCCACCCCCTGCCCTCGCCGTTCCTCGTGATGGCCACCCAGAACCCGATCGAGTACGAGGGCACGTTCCCGTTGCCCGAGGCGCAACTCGACCGCTTCCTGATGCGCATCCGCCTCGGGTATCCCACCCGCGCCGACGAGATTTCGATCCTCACCGCCCAGCGGGAGATCCACCCGATCGACTCGATCGGGGAGGTCATCTCGGCCGCCGGCCTGCAGGAAGTGCAGGTCGGGGTCTCGCGCGTCCACGTTGACCGGGCGATCACGGAATATGTCGTGGACCTGGCGACGGCCACCCGCGACCACCAGGAGGTCTACCTCGGAGCCTCCCCGCGCGGGTCGAGCGCCCTCCTGCGCGCCGCCCAGGCACGTGCCGTCATCGACGGTCGCGACTTCGTCCTGCCGGATGACGTCAAGGCGCTGGCCGAGGCAACCCTTGCGCACCGCCTGATCGTCTCGCCCGGCGCCCGCATGCGGAACGTCGAGCCACGGACCATCGTCCGCCAGATCCTCGACACCGTCCCGGTGCCCGGCGCCCGTCCCGGCCGCGCATAGCCGACGGGACGCCGACGGTGTCGGTGCCCCCACCAGGGCGGAAACGGATACCCGCGGACCGTCCTCACCCCAGCGGTTCGAAGGCAGTCCAGCGACCGAAACCGGTGGCTCCCGCCATGTCCGGAGTCAGTTGCTGACGCCTTTCCGCGCCGGTCCCGGCGCGCGCGTCTAGTTCGGGCGCCGCCCGATGCGGGTCACGCGCCCGGTGCCCTCGCCGCCTTCGCCCCGGCGCTCGCGCCGCTCTTCCAGGAAGTCGTCCGAGTACAGGCCGGTCTGGCGCCCGCGAAAAACGGTGACCAGGAAGTCATCCCTAGGTACTTCCGCCGACAGGACGACCGCCTCGTCGATGCCTTCGATCAGGTCGAGGACCTGGTCCTCGGGAAGGTCGACCAGGAGCACGAGCGTCCCGTACACGCTCGTCGACGTGAAGTGGACGTCGAGGTGCGCGAGGTGCGCGTCACCGGCGATGACCAGGTAGCCCTCAGAGTTCGGGGTGCGGAACTGCCGTTCGTAGCGCACGTGCCCGCTCGGTTGAACTGCCGTCGAAGTCGTCCTGCGTTCCGCCATCGGCGAGTTCCTCCCTCCCGGGCCTGGTCCATCGGCACCCCGAGTGACACCTGCCTCGCGAGCGAGCGAATCGTACCGTCCCGGGCAGCGGTTAGGGCGCCCTCGCGAGGTCGCGAAGGCGCGCCAGGATGTTGAGCGCCTCCAGCGGCGTGAGGGTGTCCACGTCGATCGCGCGGACTGCCTCGGCGACCGGGTCCGACGGAGGCGCGAACAGCGTCAACTGCATCGGGCCGTCGCGGCTCGTCACGCCAGCTACCCGTCGCCTTGCGCCCACGCCGACTCGCGGTTGCCCGTCCGGCTTTGCCTCCAACGGCGAGGGTCCCCGCGCTTCGAGCGCGCCCAGAAGCAGCGCCGCCCGGTCCGTGACGTCCCGCGGCATCCCGGCGAGGCGCGCCACGTGAATTCCGTAGCTTCGTCCGGCGGCGCCCGGCACCACGCGGTGCAGGAATGTCACCCGGTCCCCTTCCTCCAGTACGTCGAGGCGCGCGTTCGCGACCCCCGGCAAGCGCCCCTCGAGCGCCGCCAGCTCGTGGAAGTGCGTCGCGAACAGCACTCGCGGGCGACCGCCCCCCCCTTGCGCGTCGTCGCCACGCTCGTGGAGGTGCTCGACGACCGCCTGCGCGATCGCCAGCCCGTCGTGCGTGCTCGTCCCGCGCCCGATCTCGTCCAGGACGACGAGGCTCCGGCGCGTCGCATGGCGCAAGATTTGCGCCGCCTCCACCATCTCGACCATGAAGGTGCTCCGGCCGGCCGCGAGGTCGTCGTGCGCGCCTACCCGGGTGAAGATGCGGTCGACGACGCCGATGCGCGCCCGCGCGGCCGGCACGAAGGACCCGGCTTGGGCCATGAGCACGATCAGCGCTACCGATCTCAAATATGTGCTCTTGCCCGCCATGTTGGGACCGGTCAGGATCGTCGCCCAGGCGCCCGCGCCATCGATGGCACAGTCGTTCGGCACGTACGTGCCGCCGTCGCCACCCTCCAGCGACGCCTCGACGACCGGATGCCTTCCTGCGACGATCTCGATCGCGACCGAGTTGTCGACCTCGGGCCGGACATAGCCACGGCGCACCGCCACCTCGGCGAGCGCGGCGCACGCGTCAATCTCGGCAAGTGCCATCGCCGTCGCCCGAAGCCGGGGGAGTTCGGCCGCGATGGTCGCAAGGACCTCGTCGAAGGCGCGCCGCTCGACCTTCTCGATCGTCGCCGCCGCCTCGAGGACGACCTCCTCCTTGGCCTTCAGTTCCGGCGTCACGTGGCGTTCGCCGTCCGCGAGCGTCTGGCGCCGCACGTAGTCGGCCGGCACGCGATCCGCGTATCGCGAGGGGACGTGGAGGTAGTACCCGAACACGCGGTTGTAGCCAACCTTGAGCGACCCGATCCCCGTACGGGCCCGTTCGACGCCCTCGAGTGCCGCGATCCAGTGGCGCGCCTCCTGCACGCCGGCAATGAGGTCGTCGAGTTCGGCGGAATGGCCGGGCCGGATCAGCCGCTCCGGGGCCAGGGGATCCCCGGTGCCTCGCGCCCCACCCGTGGCCCCGGCGCCCCGTCCATCCGGCCGGTCGGCCTCCTCACGGTGGATCGCGCGTACGATGAGGTCCTGGACCCCTGCGCACTCGTCGATCCCCTCGCCGAGCGTGGCGGCCCATCCGGGCGTCCCGACGCGCAGGGCGATCGCGATCCGTCCTGCCTGCCCGAGCGACTGGCAGAGCGCGTGCAAGTCTCGCGGGGTCGCGCTTCCTTGCGCCGCGCGGGTCCCGATCCGTTCGATGTCCGACACCGTGCCGAGCAGCGCCCGCACCGTGCCCCGGCAGCCCCCGTCCGACACGAATCCCGCCACCACGTCATGGCGTGCACGGATTGCCTCGACGTCGCCGAGCGGTTGGCCGAACCACCTTCGGAGCAATCGTCCGCCCGGTGGTGTCCGTGTCTCGTCGACCGTCCCGACAAGCGTCCGCCCCTCGTTTCCGCGCGCCGGGGAGTCAAGTTCGAGGTTGCGCCGGGTGAACGGGTCAAGCCGCACGTAGCGTGTCGGCGAGTAGGCCGACACGCCATCAAGGCTTGGCACCCGCGCCCCGTGGGTGCGGTCGAGGTACGCGACGAGGGCCCCGGCGGCCCGGGTCGCCATCGGCATCCCCTCGAGCCCGTAGCCAGCCAGCGTCGCCACGCCGAAGCGACGCCGGAGCAACTCGGTGGCCGTGGCAACCTCGAACCGCCAGCCGTCCCACGCCGTAACGACCCGTCCCGCGCAAGCGGATGCCTCGGTCGAGGGTTCCAGCTCGGTGGACCCCACGGCGGGCACGATGCACTCGGCCGGGTCGAGGCGCTCAAGCTCGCGTCGGATCTCCGCCCCGGCGTCCGGTCCGGTGACTTGCGTGCAGCGAAACTCGCCGGTCGACACGTCGGCGTACGCCAAGCCCCACGCGAGCTCCCCCCCCTCTCCCCCCGGGAGAGGGGCAGGGGGTGAGGGTCGTCCCGAGGGCCTATCCGCGCCCGGGAGCGCGCCGGCGACCACCGCGACGAGGTAGTTGTTGCGCCGCCCCTCGAGCATCCCCGCCTCGATGATCGTGCCGGGCGTGACGACCCGCGTGACTGCGCGGGCCATCATTCCTCGACCAGCCACACTCCCCCGCGGTTCCTCCACCTGGTCGCAAATCGCGACCGTGCGTCCCGCTTGCACGAGGCGCGCGAGGTAGCCGTGGACCGCGTGGGCTGGCACGCCCGCCATCGGTACACGCACGCCCCTGCCCATCTCACGGCCGGTCAGCGTGATCTGGAGCAAGCGGGCGCACGTCTCGGCGTCCTCGTCAAACGTCTCGTAGAAGTCGCCGAGGCGGAAGAAGAGAATCGCGCCCGGGTGACTCGCCTTCAGGTCAAGGTACTGGCGGCGCATCGGCGTGACCGCCGGATCGCTGACTGACCCCGGTGGCCGCCCGGCCGGATGGTCGCTCGCCACCGCCCTAGGAGGCGATCAGGCGCTGGATGTCGCGGAGCGAGACCACGAGCATCAAGCCGATGAGCAGGAGCATCCCGGCGAGGTGCATCGCGCCTTCCAGCCGTGGGCTCACCCGGCGCCCGCGCAGCCGCTCGACCCCGACGAAGAGCAACCTGGCGCCGTCCAGGCCGGGGATCGGGGCAAGGTTGAGGATCGCGAGGTTGATCGACAGGAATGCGGTGAACTGCAGGAGCGTGGGTGCCCCTTGCTGGGCCGCACGACCGGTCATCTCGGCGATGCCGACGGGTCCGGCGATCTGCACCGGCGATTCCTCCTCGAACGCCCGCGAAAGGCCGCTCACGAGCGAGACGGCCATCCTGCCGGCACGCGTGATCGCGATCGGGAGGGCTTCAAGAAACCCTCGCCGTTCGAGGACATGCTCCGGCCCCAGCACCACGCCAAGTGCCGGGAACCCGGTCTGCTGGTTCATCCTCGGCGTCACGCGCACGTCGACAGCGTTCCCGTCACGCGTCAGACGCATCGACAGCACCTTCCCGTCGCTCGCCCGCACGGCCGCGCGCACCCCGGCGGCGTCGCTCATGGCGGCTCCGTTGATCGTCGAGATCACGTCGCCGTCGCGCAACCCGGCCGCTTGGCTCGCCGTGCCCGCCTGCACTTCATACACCTGCACGCGCCCGCAGTCGTCGCACGGCACCATCTCGCCGAGCATCAGCGCGATCGCAAGGCATGCCGGTGCGAGCAGCAGGTTCATCGCGCTCCCGGCGACGAGGACCGCGGCGCGCGCGAGCTTCGACTGCGCCGCGAACGAGGTCGGCGCGTCGCCGTCCCCCGTCTCGCCCTCCATGCGCACGAAGCCGCCCAGCGGCAGCAGGTTGAACGAGTACGTCGTCTCGCCGATCGTCAGTGAAGCGACACGGGGCGGGTACCCGAAGCCAAACTCGAGGACGCGTATCCCGGCGACGCGCGCGACGATGAAGTGGCCTAGCTCGTGAGCCACCACCAGCACCGTCAATACCGCGAGGAAGGTCGCGACCGTCGTCGCGAGCGACCAGTTCATGCGCACCTCCTTCCCGTGAACGATACGTCAGCCACCCTGCTTGCCGGGGAAACTGGGGGCGGTGGTCGTCTCCCCCTTCCCGCGCCGGGAAGGGGGCTGAGGGGTTAGGCCGTCCCGGGGTGGGTGGTGCTTCCCTCTCCCGCCGCGGCGTGGGGCGCTTGCGGCAGATGGAAGGGGGTACTTCTCTCAGCCAGGAATACAAGGTGGGGGCGTGTTTCGCGGGCAACCTACTGGGCGCGCGCCTCCACCTGCCGGCGCGCCGCTCGCCGTGCCGCCAGGTCCACTTCAAGTAGCTGGCCGAGTGACTCGACCGGCGTCGCGGGCACGTCGTCGAGCGTGGCGGCAATCGTGGCCTCGATATCGCGGAACGCCAACGCTCCCGCAAGGAACGCTGCCACCGCGACCTCGTCAGCCGCGCTCAGTATTGCCGGCGCCGTTCCCCCGGCTCTCCCGGCCTCGAGCGCCAGGCGAAGGCAAGGGAAGCGCTGCATGTCCACCGGCTCGAACGGCAGCGACCCGACGTCCACCAGCGAGAATGGCCGCGACGCCGGGTCCGACTGGTCGCGTCGGCGCACCAGGCGCTGCCCGCGCGTCAATGCCAGCTGGATCGGGAGGCGCATGTCCGGCCAGCCCAGCTGGGCCTTCAGCGACCCGTCGACAAACTCGACGAGGGAGTGCACGATGCTCGTCGGGTGGACCGCCACGTCAATCCGGTCGAACGGCACGCCAAACAGCCAGTGGGCCTCGATCACCTCGAGGCCCTTGTTCATCAGCGTTGCCGAGTCGACCGTGATCTTCGGCCCCATCTGCCACGTCGGGTGGCGGAGCGCCTCGTCGACGGTCACCCGGGCGATCCGATCTTCGGTCCACGTGCGGAACGGCCCGCCGGACGCCGTGAGCACGAGGCGCCGGATCGAGGACGGCAGCTCGCCCAGGAGGCACTGCCAGAGCGCGCAATGCTCGCTGTCCACCGGGAAGACGCGGGCACCACTCGCACGGGCCGCATCGACGACCAGCGGACCCGCGACGACCAGGCTCTCCTTGTTGGCCAGCGCCACGTCCCGCCCGGCACGAAGGGCGGCAAGCGTCGCGGGCAGGGCGCCGCGACCGCTCGTCGCGACCAGTACCACGTCGATCCCGGGCCATGTCGCCACGGCCTCGAGGGCGCCTGGACCGTCGAGCACCTCGCACGGTGATCCGTCGCCGAGGGCGGCGCGCAGCGCCCCCGCGAGGGGTGGCATGCCTGCCGATGGCGCGTCGCCACCGGTGATGCCGACGACGGCGGGCCGGCACGCGGCAACTTGCGAGGCGAGCAAGTCAACGTTTCGGCCAGCCGCTAGCGCGACGACCTCGAACACCTCCGGGTGCGCCATGGCCACCTCGATGGCCTGGCGCCCGACGCTCCCGGTGCTACCCACGATCGCGATGCGCACCCGTCCGGTCGCCACTGGACCGGCGCTGAACGGCACGAGAGGGGCGTGCGCGAGCGTCGCTGGGCCGTCGTTGTCGTCCATTGGTCCTCCGTCTCCCCTCTCCCGCCGCAGCGGGGGAGGGACTGAGGGTGGGGGTCGTCTCCCCCTTCCCGCGCCGGGAAGGGGGCTGGGGGGTTAGGCCGTACGGGGATAACGAACGCGTAGGGGGAGGGATCGCGTACGCGGATAACGATGGTGGGGGTCGTGCTGCTTCCCTCTCCCGGGTCTCGCCTACCCGCCGAGCCCGAGCACCAGCGCGGCGTAGTAGTACACGAGCGGCGCCGTGAAGAGCACCGAGTCGATGCGGTCGAGCACGCCGCCGTGCCCCGGGAATGCCCCGCTCGCGTCCTTCGCGCCCGCGTCCCGCTTGATCATCGATTCCGCGAGGTCACCGAGGATCGCGGCGCCCGCGATCGCCGCTCCAAGCGGGATCACGTGCCACGCGGGGATCGGGAGCGGAAGCCACGCGGTCCACGCCAGTCCAAAGGCACCGTCGCTCGCGCCAGCAGCCGCGAGGGCGACCACCGCCGTGGCCGCCACGAAGCCGCCTGTCGCGCCCTCCCACGTCTTGCCCGGACTTACCCAAGGCATCATCTTGTGCCGCCCGATCCGTGACCCCACAAGGAACGCCCCGGTATCGCACCCCCACGTCGCGAGCAGGACGAGTAGCACCCACCCTGCCCCTCCCGCATGGGCGGGATCCGGGGCGTCAAGGAGGCGCAGCGCGCCGATCCGTCCGAGCAGCCAGGTGACGTACCAGGCACCCACGACGGTCACCGTCCACCCGTTCAACCGGTCTCGCGACGCCTCGCGACGGAAAAGCAAGGCGACGAGTGGCGCGACCACGGTGAGCGTCAGCGCGATTTCCCACTTCGACGCGCCTGCGTCCAGGACGTCGATGAGCCACGCGCGGACTGGCCCGGCATTCTCGACCGCACCGAGGCTGGTGACCAGGAGCTTCGCGCCGGGCGACAGGAACAGCAGCGCGCCGGCAAGGACGTAGCCAAGCGGGGCGACCACGACGGCGCCGGTACGGCGCGCGAGCGCATAGAACTCGAACAGGCCGGCCGCGATGAAGGCTGACAGCCCGAGGAGAAACCAGCCCCCACCGGCAATCACGGCCGCAATGACCGGAATCGCGGCAAGGACCGCCGTCACGGTGCGTACGCGCGTGGCGCGCCGGGCAGTGTCGGGTGCGCGGGTCTCAGTGGTTGGGAGTGGGGGAAGGGGCGGGGCCTGGTCCGCGGGCATCAGTCCTTCCCTCTCCCGCCGCAGCGGGGGAGGGATTGAGGGTGGGGGCGCCCCGCCAGGACGACGCGGCGAGCGCTCCGCATCTGCGCCAATCTCGGGCGCATGCGTCGGATCTGAGGTGGCACCAGGCCGAACCGCCGCGAATGCGCGCCAGCTCGACACCACCCCCTAGACCTCGAGGATCTCGGCTTCCTTGCGCTGGCCAACCTTGTCGGCCTCGGCAACGAACCGGTCCGTCAACTTCTGCAGCCGGCCCTCGCCACCGCGGACGTCGTCGTCCGTCGCCAGGTTTTCCTTGCGCAGCTGCTTGAAGTGGTCGAGCACGTCGCGGCGAACGTTGCGGATCGCCACGCGCGCCTCCTCGAGGCGACGGTGCACGATCTTCACCAGCTCCTTGCGGCGATCCTGCGTCAGCTGCGGCAGCGTAATGCGAATGACCAACCCGTCACTGCTCGGCATCAGACCCAGGTCGCTCTTCTGGATCGCCTTCTCGATGGCCGGAATCGCGCCCCGGTCCCACGGCTGGATCGACAGGACTCGCGCCTCGGGCACGCTCACGTTCGCCATCTGATTGAGCGGCATCTCGCTGCCGTAGTAGTCGACGTGGATCTTCTCGACGAGCCCCGCGCTCGCGCGACCGGTGCGCACCGCACCCAGGTCCGTCCCGAGCGTCTCGACCGCCTTGCCCATGCGCGACTCGCCGTCACGAATGGCTCGACCGACCCCGTCCCCGCTCATCGTCCCACGTCTCCATGGTCATCATACTCGCGTGCCATGACCGCGACCTAGTACCCGTTTGGCCCGGGACCGATCAGCGTTCCCACCGCCTCGCCCCGGATCGCGCGCGTCAGGGCACCGTCCTCCTCGAGCCGGAAGACCACGAGGGGCAACCCGTGCTCCATGCACAACGAGATCGCCGTGCTGTCCATCACCTGCAACCTCTGGTTCAGCACCTCGAGGTAGGAGATGGTCTCGTACTTGGTCGCACTGGGGACCTTGCGAGGGTCAGCGTCGTAGACGCCGTCCACGTACGTCGCCTTGAACATGACGTCGGCACCGATCTCCATCGCGCGCAACGCCCCCGCCGTGTCGGTCGTGAAGAACGGGTTGCCGGTGCCGGCGCCGAAGATCACCACCTTCCCGTCCTCAAGGTGATCGATTGCCCGTCGCCGGATGTATGGCTCCGCGACCTGCCGCATCTCGATTGCCGTCTGGACGCGGGTGACGACCCCCTGGCGCTCGAGCGCCTCCTGCAGGGCGAGCGCGTTCATGCACGTGCCGAGCATTCCGATGTAGTGCGACTGGGCCTCTTCCATGCCGAGCTCGTGGCCGGTGTCGCCTCGCCAGAGGTTTCCGCCCCCGATGACGATCGCCAGTTGGACGCCGGTATCCCGGAGCGTCTGGGCAAGCATCGCCGCTAGTCGCCCGGCGGCCCGGGGATCGATGCCGTACCGGCCGTCCCCGACCAGGTACTCGCCACCAAGCTTGAGAAGCACGCGTCGATACGTGCCACGGGCGGGGGCGCAGCCGGACGACGGGTCCGCCAACTCCGTCATGAGGGACCTCCTCGCGCCGGCAACGGCCAGCGCGGAAATGGGACCGCCGCCACCCCTTTCCTGCCGCGGCGTGGGGCGCCAACGGCGAATGGTAGGGGCATCCTTCTTCCCATTCCCGCGAAGCGTGGGGCGCTTGCGGCAGATCGGAGTGGCGATTGCGGCAGATGGGAAGGGCCGTCACCCCTCCTCTGCCGCGGCGTGGGGCGCCTGCGGCAGAGGGAAGGGCACCCGACGTGGGTGCTAGCGCCCCAATTCGAACCGCTCGAAGCGCCGCACCCGGACGTTCTCCCCGGCCTTCGCGATCACCTCGATGATCAGTTGCCCGATCGTGCGCGACCCGTCGCGGAAGTACGCCTGCGACGTCAGCGACGCCGCCTTGATGTCTTCCTCGGAGAGGTTTTCGGCCTCGACGATGCTTGCCGGCGCGGTCTCGGGCGAGACGAAACGGGGACTCATCGCGACGATTTGCATTGCGATGTCACGCGCCAGCGACTTGAACTCGTCGGTCCGCGCCACGAAGTCGGTCTCGCAGTTCAGCTCGACCATCGCGCCGATCCGGCCGCCGCCGTGCATGTAGACCTCGACCAGACCCTGGCCAGTCTCCCGCGATCCCTTCTTCGCCGCCGAGGCAAGGCCTCGCTCGCGCAGGATCGCCTTCGCCTTTGGCACGTCACCATCCGTATCGGACAGCGCGCGCTTGCAATCCATGATGCCGGCGCCGGTTTCCTCCCGGAGCGCCTTCACCATCCCGGCCGTGATCTCCATGTCTACTCGTCTCTCTGTCGTGCGAGGGCGTGCGCCCCGCGGGACGGCTCCAGCTACGCCTCGTCCTTGTCGCGACGGCGCCCGCCGCGACCGGCGAACTGCTGGCCATCCTCGTCGACCTCTTCGACGAACGCAATGCCAGACTCGCCCGAAAGCGCCCTCTCGAAGTCGGCCGGGCTGATGATCTCTTCCTCGTCCGAAACCGGCGCCGCCACGCCTACCTCGGCGTCATCCTTCGCGGATGCCGAGGCGTAGCCACGGCCCTCGATCATCGCGTCGGCAATCCGTCCGGCGAGCAACCGGATCGCCCGGATCGCGTCGTCGTTCGCCGGGATGGGGTAGTCGATCTCGTCAGGGTTGCAATTGGTGTCGACGAGGGCGACGACCGGGATGCCGAGGCGGCGTGCCTCCGCAACCGCGATGTGCTCCTTCTTCGTGTCAACGATGAAGAGCGCACCGGGCTGACGGCGCAGGCCTTCGATGCCCCCAAGGCGGGACTGCAGCCGCCCGAGCTCGTCGGTGAGCTTCGTCGCTTCCTTCTTGGTCAGGGAGGCGAACTCGCCCCGGTCCTGCCTCACCTTGAGCTCTTGCAGCCGGCGGATCCGCATCTGCATCGTCGCCTGGTTCGTCAGCATCCCGCCCAGCCACCGCTGGTTCACGAAGTACTGGCCGGACCGCGCCGCCTCCTCGGAGACCGCCTCCTGGGCCTGCTTCTTGGTCCCAACGAACAGCAGCGAGTCGCCACGACGCCCGAGCTCCCGGACGAAGTTGTACGCCGACGTCAAGCAGGTCACCGTCTGCTGCAGGTCAAGGATGTGGATCCCGTTCCGTTCGGTGAAGATGAACGGCTTCATCTTGGGGTTCCACCGACGGGTCTGGTGCCCGAAGTGAACGCCCGCCTCAAGCAATGCCTTCATGGAAACGACGGCCATGGGAACTCCTCGCAATCCGGTTGGTGGGACGGGCCGACGGGGTGCGCCGGCCCGGCGCCGCCGCCCCCGTCAATCCGGGTGCCTTCGATGCCCGCTTCGCGCGACATCGACCGGGGCGCCGGTCAGGGGGCGTGTGAACTCTGCGCGCGCCCGATGGGCACGCCAGACCGGAGTATAGCAACGGACCCTATACTCCCCGCCGCCAGAGGTCGGCGCTCCCGGTTCGCGGGGCAGGCCCGGCGGGAGGAGCATCGATGCCGATCATCCGCTTCGAGGGGTGGCAGACACCCGGCAAGGAACCGGGAACCCTTACCCACCGCCTAACGACCCATGCCGTCGGGGCCGAAGCGATCACATCCGGCATCAGCCACTTCGCCCCAGGGGCGTCGGTGCCACTGCATTTCCACAATTGCGAGGAGCAAGTGACGGTGGTCCAGGGTGCCGCGACCGCCATCATCGATGGCGTCGAGCAGCCGGTCGCCACGTTCGACACCACCTACGTGCCGGCGGGAACGCCCCACTGCTTCCGCAACGACGGGACCGAGCCGTTCGTGATGCTGTTCGTCTACCCATCCCCGTACGTCGAGCGCCATTTCCCGGAGAGCGGGACGATGGATTGGCACGGCAAGCCTCCGGAAGGCAGCGGGACGGGAACGACCTAGGTCTCGATCACGGTACGGCACGCAACCCCTGGGCCGACCCCCGCGTCGAAACGCGCGCATGAACGCCGACGACCTGACACCCGCCATCCCCGAACGCGGCCGCCGCCTTGCCGTCCTCGACCTCGGGTACGTCCGCCTTGTCGACTGGATGGGCGACGACCTGTCGGTCGTCAACGCGGCGCGCGCGTCCTACATGAAGGAGGCGACGACGCTTCGCGCCGCCGACGAGCGTCTCGTGGCGTACCTCGCGCGCCACGGGCACCTCAGCCCGTTCCGGCACGCGACCGTCTCCCTTGAGATCAAGGCGCCCCTGATGGTCGCCCGCCAGTGGTTCAAGTACCGCGTCGGCGGTGCCCACACGCCGGACAGCGCCGAGTTCCTAGGGATGGACTTGCCACCCGAACTCGCCGCCACGCTCGAATGGCGTGGCCAGGGCGACGACGGCGGCGACGGCTACGGCGACCTCCTGCAGGCCCGCAATGAGGCGAGCCGACGGTACGTCACCCTCCCGCCCGAGTTCTTCGTCCCCGGCACCTCCCCGGCCACGCCGTGGCGGGCCAAGCCGGCGACAAGCAAGCAAGGGTCTGCCGGGCCAGTTGACGACGCGACGAACGCCGAAGCGACCGCACGACTTCACGAGCTCATCAACCGGTCCCTCGCGCACTACGACTGGGCGGTCGGGGCCGGCATCAGCGCCGAGCAGGCCCGCCTCTTCTTGCCGGCCTACGCCCTGCACACGGTCTGGCGATGGACCGCCAGCATCCAGTCGATCGCGCACTTCCTCCAGCAGCGCCTCGGCGCGGACGCGCAGGACGAGATCCAGGCGTACGCACGTGCCGTGAGCGACCTTGTCACGCCGCTCTTTCCTCACGCGTTACGCGCCCTCGGGAGGGAGCCGCAGGACTAGCGTCGCCTCGGAGCTTCGGCCAAACGCCGTGGCCGGGATGCGTCGGTCAACCGGCGCGAGAGGTCGTCGGCAGGAACGGCGATCGCGGGCGCCGACGCGCGGAGAGCGGCACGGTCCCGCTCCGGCGGAGCGGGAGGTCCGCCAACCGGTCCAGCAGGTCCGTCAGCGCCGCCAGGCTATGCGCCGGCAGGAAGTCGTCCAGGTGGGGAAGCGCCGCCTGCATCCCGCGCGTCAGCGGCTTGTAGTTCGGCGACCCGAGCAGCGGGTTGAGCCAGTACAGGCGGAAGGCCGTCCGCTTCAACCGCGCCATCTCGCGCCCGAGTTGGATCGGGTCGCCTCGGTCCCACCCGTCGGAGATCAGCAGCACGATGGCGCCGCGTCCGAGCACGCGCCGTGCCCAAGTGCGGTTGAACGCCGCGAGCGCCTCGCCCGTCCGCGTGCCCCCATGCAGGTCATGCACGTCATCGTGGACGCGGGTCAGGGCGTCATCCACCCGGCGCCTCCGCAGCGCCGGCGTGATCCGGGTCAACCGGGTCGCGTAGGCGAAGGTCTCCACCGTCGCCCCCGTGCCGTGGGAGACCGCGTGCAGGAACTGAAGCAGGAGCCGCGTGTACCGCTCCATGCTTCCCGACACGTCGCAAAGCAGGACGAGCGGTCGCGGGCGGATCTTCGGTTCGCGGCGCGCGAACTCGAGCGTCTCCCCACCGGTCGACAGTGACCGGCGGATCGTCCGGCGCAAGTCGAGCCGCGAACCCCGGCGCGCCGGTCGCAACCGACGGGTCAGCCTCATCGCGTATCGGGTCCGCAGGCGAGCCATCATCCGCCGCACGATCGCCAGTTCGACGTCGCTCAGGTGCGCGAAGTCTCGCGTGCGCAGCGTCTCGTTCGAGCTATAGCTCGCGACCGCCGGCGATGCGCCCGCATCCTCGCCGTCCGCGGACGGCGGTGGCTCGTCAAGCTCGAACACGAACTGGGTCGCCCCCGTACCGGTATCCGGCTCGCCCTCGGCGTCGCTCGAGTCGGCCTCGTCCGCATCCGCCGGGTCGCCGGGTATCCCTTGCGGCGCCGCGTCGTCATTCGACGACGGCGCCTCCACCACCGTGCGGCGCAATGGGGGGAAGAAGCGTGCGAAGAGCCGGTCAAACGCTTCCCGCTGGTCCGGGCGCGACACGAGCGCCGCCCGTGCCGCGTGATAGAGGTCCTCGCGCCGCCCGAGGTCGATGTACGCCAGCGTCGCCGCAAGCGTCTGGACCCGTGTCGGGTTCGCCGGCACGCCCGCCCCGCGGAGCGCCTGGCCAAACCGGACCAGCCGGTGCAGGAACCCCGCCGCGACCGCATCCGGTCGGTTGATCGCCGCCGCCGTGATCGCGGCGTCGTTGAGCGCGCGACCGCCCGCCTCCGACCAGCTCACCCTGCTCCCCCGTCCAACCCGGGTGTCACGCGCCGGTCGGTCGCGTGTCGGCAAGCTTCGGGAGCAGGTCCCGTTGCACCCGCACCACGTCCTCCTGGTGCTTCAGCAGCGTGCCGAGCGTGTCCGCCACGTCTGGGTGGGACAGCTCCTGGATGCCGAGCGCGACGAGCGCCGCCGTCCAGTCAAGCGTCTCCGCGACGCCGGGAACCTTCCACAAGTCTTCCTTGCGGAGGACCTGCACGAACGAGGCGACCTGCGCCGCCAGCGGTGCGGGGGCGTCCGGCATCCGGACCGAGATGATCTCCAGTTCCTTCTGGAGCGTCGGGTACTCGATCCAGTGGTAGAGGCACCGCCGCTTCAGCGCGTCGTGAAGCTCGCGCGTCCGGTTCGACGTGATGATCACCATCGGGGGCGTCGTCGCCTTCACCGTTCCCAGCTCCGGGATGGTCACCTGCCAGTCGGACAGCAACTCGAGGAGGAAGGCGTCAAACTCGTCGTCCGCCCGGTCCAGCTCGTCGATCAGAAGGACGGGTGGCACCTCGCGCGTCGCCTCGATCGCCTGCAAGAGCGGCCGCCGCACCAGGAACCGCGGGCTGAACAGGTCTTCCGCCTCGCCCGCACCCCCGCGCGCCTCCAGCATCCGGATGTGCAACATCTGGCGGCTGTAATCCCACTCGTAGACCGCGTGCGAGATGTCCAGCCCCTCGTAGCATTGCAACCGGATCAGCGGTGCGCCCGTGATCACGCTCAGGGCCTTCGCGATCTCGGTCTTGCCGACACCCGCCTCACCTTCGAGGAGCAGGGGCTTCGGCAGGGCGAGCGAGAGGTACAGCGCCGTGGCGAGCGATCGGTCCGAGACGTATTGCTGGCTACCAAGAGCCCGCATCACGCCATCGATGCCATCTAGCCCGTGGACTGGCCCGCGCGCGGGCCTGCCGTTCGTTGGTCCTTGAGTCATGATCCCGTAGGATACGAGTCCGCGGAGCCACGCGCCTAGGGTGCGCGTCGCGCCTGCCCGCTTACCTTGAAAGGCATGCGACGGTGACCGAGGGCACGGGTTCGATCGACATCCTGGTCGGGTCGGCGGGGTATCCGCGCCTG